>JAWLGN010000047.1:0-25067 GCA_041685075.1 Bryobacteraceae bacterium | reverse complement strand
GAATGGAGCGATGGCTGCCGGCAGCACCATGCCGTCCTTATCGTGGAAGAGTTCCACGGCGGCGCTGAGAATGCGTTCCACCCCGATGCCGTAGGATCCCATGATGGGGGTGACTTCCTCGCCCTCGGCGTTGAGCACCCGCAGCCCCATGGTCTCCGAGTAACGGTAGCCCAGCTTGAAAATGTGCCCGATTTCAACGGTCTTGATGATCTCCAGCGGTTGGCCGCAGCGCAGGCAGGTATCGCCCGGCATCACTTCGCGGAGGTCGTGGAACTCGGCCTGGTAGTCCTCGCCGGGGGTGACGTTGCGCAGGTGGTAGTCGTCACGGTTGGCGCCGGCGATCATGTTGCGCCGCCCCTCGAGCGCCTTGTCGGCGTAGATGGGCATGTTCTTCACCCCTACGGGGCCGAGCGAGCCGGCATCGGCGCCGAACCAGGCACGGATCTCCTCGGGGTGCGCGGCGCGGAATAGCGGGTCGCCCACGGCGGCGCCGAACTTGGTCTCGCTGAGCTGGTGATCGCCGCGCAGCAGCGCCAGCACGGGGTTACCGTCCGCTACCATGACGAGGCTCTTGGTTTGAGAGGTCTCGGGCAGTCCCGTGAACTCCGCCACCTCCGCGATGGTCTTGCGGCCGGGAGTGTGGAAGGGTTCCGGTTCGAAATCACCCTCCGGATCGGGCGCCAGCGGAGCGGAGGGACGCCCCACGGCCTTCTCCATGTTGGCCGAATAGCCGCACTGCGGGCAGTGGACCACGTGGTCCTCGCCGGCATCCGACGCCACCATGAACTCGTGCGACTGGCTGCCGCCCATGGCGCCGGAGTGCGCCTCCACCGCCATGTAGCGCAGTCCGCAGCGCTCGAAGATGCGGCAGTAGGCGCGGTAGTGCTTGTCATACGCCGCGTCCAGCCCGGCGTGGTCCATGTCGAAGGAGTAAGAATCCTTCATGATGAACTGGCGCACGCGCAGCAGGCCGCTCTTGGGGCGCGCCTCGTCGCGGAACTTGGTCTGGATCTGGTACCAGATCTGCGGCAATTGCTTGTAGCTGCGCAACTCGCCCCGCGCCAGCACCGTCATGACCTCCTCGTGGGTCATTCCCAGGCACATGTCGCGCTGGAAGCGGTCTTTGAAACGGAACATGTTGTCGCCCATCACGTCCCAGCGGCCGGACTCCTGCCAGATCTCCGCAGGGTGCAGGGCCGGGAGGTGAACCTCCTGGGCGCCGATGGCGTTCATCTCTTCCCGGATGATTCCCATCACCTTCAGCAGCGAACGCTGCGCCAGGAAGAGATAGCTGTAGATGCCCGCCGACAACTGACGGATGTAGCCGCCGCGCAGCAGCAACTGGTGGCTGGGGACCTCCGCTTCGGCGGGGATTTCCCGCAGGGTCGGGATGAATAACTTGGACCAGAGCATTGTGAATCAGGTTGTTAGGCCGATAGGAGGATTGTAACAGATGCCGGCTAGCGCGCTACTGCTCCGGCAGGAACAGGTTGAGCACCTGGAAGGAGAGCCAGCCGACCGCGGCCGAGCAGGGGATGGTGAGAATCCACGCATTCACGATGCGCCGGGCGATGCTCCAGCGCACCGCGCGCACGCGCCGCACCACCCCCACTCCGGCGATCGAGCCGGCGATGGTATGGGTGGTGGAGACCGGCTGCCCCAGCCAGGTGGCGAACAGCACTGCGAAGGCGCCGCCGGTTTCCGCGCAGAATCCCTCCCGCGGCTTGAGCCGCGTAATGCGCGACCCCATGGTCTGGACCACCCGCCAGCCGCCCGCCATGGTGCCCAGCGCGATGCAGGAGTGGGCCGAGAAGATCACCCAGATGGGCACCTCGAAGGTTTCGATGACGCCCCCGGTGAACAGCGCGCCGGTGATGATCGCCATGGTCTTCTGGGCGTCGTTGGTGCCGTGCGAGTAGCTGAATACGGCGGAGCTGAGCAGTTGCAGCCGCCGAAAGTAGACGTCCATCCTGTGTGGCGAGCTGCGGCGGAACACCCAGAAGACCACCACCATGGCGAGGTAGGAGACAACGAAGCCGAGCAGGGGGGAGAGCACGATGAACAGGATGGGTTTCACCCAGCCGCCGAGGACCACCGCGTCCAGCCCGCGATCGAAGCCGTGGAGCGCCTGCACGCGGGAGATTGCCGCACCCGCATAACCGCCGATCAGAGCGTGGGAGGCGCTCACCGGAAGTCCCATCATGCTGGTGCCGTAAATCCACGAGATCGAGCCCACCAGGCCGGCCAGTATCACGAATGGGGTGACGTAATTCAGGTTGACCATCCCGGCGCCGATCGTGAGAGCCACACCGGTGCCGAAGGTGAAAGCCGAAACGAAGTTGAAAAAGGCCGCCCACAACACCGCCTGGAAAGGCGTGAGCACCCGCGTGGCAACGATCGTGGCGATCGAGTTGGCCGCATCGTTGAACCCATTGAAAACGTCGAACAACAGGGCCAGCAGAACGACCAGCACTACCAGCTCAAGGGACATAAAAGAGAGGCGGAACTTGTGGCATCATCGCGTAAGGCCGATTATCTCAAGCGGCTCCCGCCGGGTCCATCGAAATCGGGTTACAGAGCGGTAACGAAACGGTTGCGGAACATGCGGCTCCGGCCGGCTCCAGCCAAAGCGGCTGGTGCGGCGTTCTGATAAAATGAGGAATTTCCTATGAAAATCGCTATCGGAGCCGATCACGCCGGACTTGTCTTGAAAGAGGCGGTGAAGAAGAAGCTCGTCGAGGATGGCCACGAGGTGGTGGATTTTGGAACCCATTCGGCTGAATCGTGCGATTACCCCGATTTCGCGCGGCCGGTGGCCCGCGAAGTCGCCCGGCAGAGTTGCCAGCGCGGCATCCTGATCTGCCATACCGGTATCGGCATGGCTATTGCAGCCAATAAGGTGGCGGGGGTGCGGGCAGCGCAGGGGCAGTCGGAGGAACAGGTGAGGCTCACCCGGGAGCACAACGACGCCAATATCCTCACCCTGGGGGCGCATTTCATCGCCGAGGAGCGCGCGCTCGAACTGGTGGACCTGTTCCTCAACACGGAATTCCAGGGCGGGCGGCACTCGCGGCGCGTAGGCAAAATCTCGCAGCTCGAAGTTGCATCTAACGGAGGGGGAAAGCAAGCATGACGGAAGAAGAGGGTATGGCACGGCCTCTTGCCGAAGTGGATCCGGAGGTCTGGCGAGCGGTTCAGAACGAGGTGGAGCGGCAGCACGGGCAACTGGAGCTGATCGCCAGCGAGAACTTCACCTCCGAGGCCGTGCTGGAGGCCACGGGCAGCGTCTTCACTAACAAGTACGCGGAAGGTTATCCCGGCCGCCGCTACTACGGCGGCTGCGAATTCACCGACGTCGTCGAGAACCTGGCGTGCGAGCGCGCCAAGCGGCTCTTCGGCGCCGAGCACGTCAACGTGCAGCCGCACTCGGGTTCGCAGGCCAACCAGGCGGCTTACGCCGCCGTCCTGCAGCCCGGCGACACCATCCTGGGCCTCAACCTGGCGCACGGCGGGCACCTCACCCATGGCCATCATCTGAACTTCTCCGGTAAGACCTACCAGGTGGTGCCCTATGGCGTGCGGCGCGACAACGAGCAGATCGACTACGACGACCTGCAGCGCCTGGCCGAGGAACACCGCCCCAAGATGATCATCACGGGCGGCAGCGCCTACCCGCGGATTCTGGATTTCGCGCGCTTCCGGCAGATCGCCGACTCGGTGGGGGCGCTGTTTCTGGTGGACATGGCGCACATCGCCGGGCTGGTGGCCGCGGGACTGCATCCCAACCCCTGCCAGTACGCCGATATCGTCACCTCGACCACCCACAAGACGCTGCGCGGGCCGCGCTCCGGCGTGATCTTCTCGAAAGCGCAGTATGCCGCGGCCATCGACAAGACCGTCTTTCCAGGCGTGCAGGGCGGGCCCCTGGTGCATGTCCTGGCGGCCAAGGCGGTGTGCTTCCTGGAGGCGCTCCAGCCCGAGTTCCGCGCCTACCAGCAGCGGGTGCTGGCCAACGCGCGCGCGCTGGCGCAGGGCATGTCTGAGGCGGGCTTCCGCGTAGTCTCCGGAGGCACCGATACGCACCTGATGCTGGTGGACGTCTTTTCCAAGGGCGTGCGCGGCAGGGACGCCGAGACGGCGCTCGACCGCGCTCGCATCACCGTCAACAAGAACGCCATCCCGTTCGACACCAACCCCCCGTTGAACCCCAGCGGCATCCGGCTGGGATCGCCCGCGGTGACCACGCGCGGCTTTACCGAAAGCGAGATGCGGGAAGTGGCCGGGCTGATCGCCGAGGTGCTCAACAACATCGCTTCGGAGGAGACCCTGGCCGAAGTGCGCCGCAGGGTAGGGGTGTTGACGGAACGCTTCCCGCTGTACGGATGGAAACGCGAGCGGGCTTTTGCGCCGCTCGCTTCCGGCGTCGAACCGGCGCCGTAACCGACGCGCTCCCGGCATGCCGCTTCGCATCGTCATCGACGCACGACGTATTCGCGACTTCGGCATCGGCACGTACACGCGCAGCCTGGTGCACGCGCTGGGCACCGTGGATACGGAAAATCGCTACGTGCTGATCTCGCTGGCCGAAGACGCGCGTACCCTCACGGGGCTGCCGGGAAACTTCGAAACCGCCGTCTACGACCGCTCCGACCGCGGCTGGAGCGAGCACATGGCCTTTCCCGCTTACCTGCGAAGCCTGCATCCGGACGTGGTGCATATCCCGCTCAACCGCGTGCCGCTGCTGATGACGAAGCCCTACGTGGTGACGGTGCACGATATCGCCAGCCTCTTCTGGGAGCCGCAGAGCGGGGCCCGCATGGAGGTGCGGCGGTACATGTTCCGGCGCGGGCTGACGCGCGCCGACCGCGTGATCGCGGTCTCCGACGCCACTCGCCGCGACGTGCAGAAGGTGCTGGGCATTCCGGCCGAGCGCGTGCGGCTGGTCTATAACGCGCCCAATCCCGAGTTCTTCACCCATCGCCGCGTGGCCGACGCGCGCGTGGCCGGGGCGCCCGACGCGCATGCCATCGAGCGCAAGCGCATTCTGGAGCGCTACTCCATCCACTACCCCTTCCTGCTCTACGCCGGCAACATCCGGCCGCAGAAGAATATCCCCCGGCTGGTGGAGGCCTTTGCGGTGGTGCGCGCGCAGCTTGCCGATCACGAAGTCTACAAGGACCTGCGGCTGATCATCATCGGGGACGAGATTTCGCTCTACCCCGCGGTGCGACAGGCGGTGATCAAGACCCGCGTGGAGGACGTGGTGCGGTTCATGGGATTCGTGCCCTTCGACACGCTGCGCTGCTTTTTCGAATCGGCCTCGGCGTTCGTCTTCCCCTCGCTCTACGAGGGGTTCGGGCTGCCGCCGCTGGAGGCCATGGCCTCGGGAACGCCGGTGGTGACCTCCAACGTGAGTTCGCTGCCGGAGGTGGTGAACGACGCCGCGGTGCTGGTGAACCCGGAGAACGTCTTCGATATCGCGCGCGGCATCAAGGAAGTGCTGCTCGACGAGGACCTGCGGCAGCGGCTGATCCGCAGGGGCCGCGAGCAGGCGGCCCGCTTCAGTTGGGAGCGGACCGCCAGGGAAGTGCTGGATATCTATCGGGAGGTGGCGAGGAAATGACGCTCCGTGTGTTGTTGGTATCGGCCTTTGTGCTTGCGCCGCTGGGCGCGCAGCCGGATCTTGCGGCGCTCAAGCGGGAGGCCGCGGAACGAGTGCGGGCGCGGGCGAAGCTCACCCAGGAGATGGTGGACTCCATCTACAGCTTCTCGGAACTGGGCTTCCAGGAGTTCGAGACTTCGGCCTACATCACCGGCATTCTGGAGAAGGAAGGCTTCCGCGTCACGCGTGAGGTGGCGGGCATGCCCACCGCGTGGGTGGCGGAGTGGGGCTCGGGCAAGCCGGTGATCGGGCTGATCTCCGACATCGACGGCCTGCCGGAGACCTCGCAAAAACCCGGCGTGCCGCGCCACGAGCCGCTGATTCCGGGCGGTCCGGGGCACGGTGAGGGCCACAACTCCGGGCAGGCGGTGAACGTGACCGCGGCGGTGGTGCTGAAGGAGTTGATGCTGAAGCACAAGATCCCGGGTACCCTGCGGCTTTACCCCGGGGTGGCGGAGGAACTGCTGGCCAGCCGCACCTACATGGTGAACGCGGGTCTGTTCCGCGACGTGGACGTCATGCTGAGCAACCACGTCTCCTCCGGCTTCAGCACGGCCTACGGGCCGGTGGGTTCGGGGCTGGTTTCGACCCAGTACACCTTCAAGGGCAAGAGCGCGCATTCGGCCGGTTCGCCGTGGTCGGGCCGCAGCGCGCTGGACGCCGTGGAACTCATGAACGTGGGGTGGAACTTCCGGCGCGAGCACCTGCGGCCGGAGCACCGCTCCCACTACGTGATCGTGCAGGGCGGCGACCAGCCCAACGTGGTGCCGCCGGTGGCCTCGGTGTGGTACTTCTTCCGCGAGTGGGACTACCAGCGCATCCGCGACCTGCACGCCATCGGGACCCGCATCGCCCAGGGCGCCGCCACCATGACCGATACCGAGATGTCCGAGCGGGTGCTGGCGGCCACCTGGCCGGGACACTACAACAAGCCCATGGCCGAGGCCATGTGGGCCAACCTGAAGCAGGTGGGGATGCCGGAATGGTCCGAGGCGGACCAGCAGTTCGCCCGCGCGGTGCAAAAGGCCGTCGGCAGCCAACCCCGGGGCTTGCAGGCCGAAGTGACGGAACTGGCCGTGCCCGGCCCCAGGCCTTCGGGCGGCGGTTCGGACGATATCGCGGAGGTGGCCTGGAACGTACCCACCGTGGTGCTGCGCTATCCGGCGAACATTCCCGGCACCATCGGGCACCACTGGTCGGCGGGCATCGCTATGGCCACTCCCATCGCCCACAAGGGCAGCAACGCGGGGGCCCAGGCGCAGGCCATGACGGCGCTCGACCTGCTGCTGCGGCGGGATCTGCGGGAGGCGGCGAAGGCCTACTTCGCCGAGCAGACCAAAGAGACCAAGTGGCAGTCGCTCATCCCCGAGGGCACCCAGCCGCCCATCGAGCTGAACCGCGACCGCATGGCGCGCTTCCGCGAGGAACTGAAGAAGCTGCGCTACGACCCGTCGCGGTATAGCACCTACCTGGAACAGTTGGGGGTGAAGTACCCCACGCTGGAGTAGGGCGGGTCAGCGAGACGGAGGCTCGACAAACGGACTTCAACGGAGCTTCTTCTGGAGACCTTTGCTATGCAGCCGCCCGCTAATCTCCCACCGGAGGCTGCGGAAGAAAGGTTTGTGAGCAGAGGTCTCGGGCAGGGCTGCAATCTTTTCGGCGAATCGGGCCAGTACTTCGTCCGCTCGCGGTGATTCCATCTCTTCGAGCCGCTCCACGGCCCAGTAGAGGAGCCGACGATCCGGCGGATCGGACGAGACTGTCAGAAGTGAGTGGAGGGCTATGACCGGATCCGGATCGGTCATCATCACCCGAATGCGCTGCTCGCAGAAGCGTAGCTCTTTATCGAGGACGTGCGGATTTGACGAATAGCCCTCCTCAAGTCGTCGCTGTACAACAGAGAGCGACACCAGACTGCCGCTGTCACAAAGCTGGTCCAGAGCCCAGTAGTCCACGTGGCTATCCGAGACGGGATCGCGCTGCGCGGTGAGCAGGCCCTCGAGAAACGCGATCTTTTCCTGACGACCGGAGATCCTCGCGACCAGCGCGGCGTGAAGGCCGATCTGGGCGGCAGGCCACAGGCGGTGGAGTTCACCCTTGGTGAAGTTTTCCTGCTTGAGCCCACGCCAGTAGGTGACGGCAGCCGGTGTGGCGAGTCTGCCCATCGCTAAACACGCTTGCTCTTTGACCGCGACGGCCTTGAAGTTGGGGCCCCTCAGGTCGCCGGGTCTCAGGCCGAACCGGACTTCCATGTCCGGCGCCAGACCGTCCGCCCTGCCTACCTGGTGGAATCTCGCGCGCTTCAAGCACACTGTGCAGCACATCGAAAGCCGCGTCGAGCACTGAGCCAGGTGCAGGCTTTCCGGCCGCCAAGCCTCCAGTAAAAGCGAGCAGCACGCAAACCTTATACATTCGCATAGTGAACTCCCCAAATTGTCAGCGGGCGCGTTGCCGCAGTTCGTCGAGGAAGCGGAAGTACGGGTGCCGCGTGGCTCCCGCGCGGCACTCGTCGAAGAGCACATACAACTGCTCACACGCGGCGCGGCTCACATCGGGAGGGCCGGCGTTTTGCAGTGACGTCAGCTTCAACCGTAACGACTGCCTGTCGAGAAGCTCGCCGGAGACATTCGCCAGCTCTGGAAGCCGCGCCGGGAAAGACGGCCACCCGGCTGCCAGCTCTTCATCGAGCAGGGCCGCCGCGATCGCGCCGCCGGAACCGTCCCCGGCTATCCGGGACAACTTGAAATCTTCGGGGAAATCGCCCAAATCCCAGGAACTCCGCCCGAGATCGGCCAGGGGCCTGAACCAGGAGCGGTCCTTCCGCAGAAACCAGAGGCGCTTCTGCTCTAAGCGCTGGTACTCGGCGCGAAACACCGGCAGCTCGATACGGTAAGAATACAGATCCACCGTGTGAGGGCCCGCGCCGCGAATCCAGTCTTCCACCACGAGCCGATCCAGGTAGAGGCGCAACTCAACGGGCTGGTCCTGATGCTGCGACCCGATGGGCGCCTGAATGTGAGCTTTCCGGGCCATTCGATGGGAAGCGGCGACCCTGCCGATAACGACCACTTGGGCGCTTTCAGAGATCTCTCTCCAGCTCAAATCCAGCTTGCGCGGCGCGTCGATCAGGTCCAGATTGCGTGGCTCGCCCGCATCAGGGCCGGTACAGGCGGCCGCGCTGCAGAGAATTGCGGCGAACAGCATAGAGCGGCACGTGACGGGGGCCACGCGAGCCAGTATATCGGTTCAGCGCGCCAGGGTGTAGCCGAGGCTTTCGAGCAGCCATTCGCGGTTGGCCCGCACATCTTCCCGCAGGCGGCGGCAGAGTTCCTCCCGCTCGGCGAAGAGGCGGTAGCCTTCGCGCGGGCGCAGGTAGCCGCGGGCCTTGGGTTCGCGCGCGAAGAGCGCCTCCTCGCCTTCTTCGGCGGCGGCCGCTTCGTAGCGCGCGCGATTGTCGAGCAGCGCCTTCACCAGGAAGGGCATCAGCATCGAGTAATCGCCTTGCAGGCTCTCGGTGTGGGTCAGGTAGCCCTCCTTGTCCACCTTGCCCCAGGTGACCGCTTCCGAGGGCGGGCAGGAAGAGAGCGAGCCGTCGGTCACCGGCGCCGTGACGATCTGAACGTCAAAGGCGTAGCCTCGCACGTCCGCCAGCCCCAGCACCTGGCTGAGCGCGGGTTCGGGTTGTAGGTTGTAGTTCTTCGGCACGCCGCCCCCGAGAATCAGGGTGGCCAGCGCGTGGACGGGATGATCAAACAGCCCCCAGCGGTGATAGGCGCAGGCCTCGAAGACCTCGGCGTGGAGATCGAGTTCGAAGGCGTACTCGGGCAGCAGGCCCGCTTCCCGCATGGCCCACAGCTTCATGGAGTTGAGGAAGACGCTGCCGTCGGCGGGCGCCCCCACCAGCACCGGCAGGTTCAGGCGGTGGCAGGTGGAAAGCAACCCCGCGGGCACGCCGTTTTTCTCTTCCTGCGCGGCGTAGAAGGCGCCCAGCAGATGGCGCATCTCGATGCCGGTCATCTTGCGCTGGAACTCGGGCCGCGCCAGGCAGGCGCTCAAGAACCGGTCCTGGTCGAACAGCACGTCTTCGTGGAAGGCCAGGTCGGTCACCCGGATCACCTTCTCGTCGCGCAGCCGCGCGTCGTCGCCGTAGATGGGCACCTCGTAGATGGGGCTGTGGGCGTAGGCGTCCAGGCTGCGGTGGCCGTCGTGGTAGCAGACGGCGTCGGTCGTGCTGAGGTAGGCTACCCAGCCGGTTTCGAGCAGGGGGATGAGCCACGTCAGGTGCTGGCCGGAAACCGTCACGGGGCCCGCCACCGAGACCGTGAGGGGGCAGCCCATCCCAATGGCGCGGTCGAGGATCTGGTAGACGCGCCGCAGGTAGGCGCCGCCGAACGCCGGCAGGCACCAGGTGAACAGCTCATCCAGCGTTTCGCATTCGTCCACGCGGCGCACCCGCACCGGATGATAGCGCCCTTCACCGGACTCGAAGGCGCACGGAAAACGGTTGCTTCCCATATCTATCACTATAGCGATGCCCTCGCGGTAAGAGCGGCGGCTTCCGATAGAATGGGGACACCATGAGACGCTGGACGCAATCACACGCGCTGCTGGAACGCGCGCGGCAGTCGCTGGCCGGGGGCGTGAGCAGCCCCTTTCGGGCGCAGTTTCCCGTGCCGCTGTACCTGGCGGGCGGCAAGGGGGCGCGCCTCACGGACGTGGACGGCAACCAGTACATCGACTACGTGCTGGCCTGGGGTCCGGCCATCCTGGGGCACTCCCATCCGGCGATGGTGGAAGCCCTGCGGCGCGCGGCCGAGGGGCCCCATATTTACGGCCAGCAGCACGAAACCGAAATCGCGGTGGCCGAACGCATTCAAGCCATGGTGCCGGCGGCCGAGCGGGTAGCTTTCACCTCCAGCGGCAGCGAGGCCGTACAGTTGGCATTACGGTTGGCCCGCGCCTTCACCGGGCGCAACCTGGTGCTCAAGTTCGAAGGCCACTACCACGGGTGGATGGATTCCACCCTGGTGGGATACCGCTCCACGCCCGAAGAGATGGGGCCGATCGAGTCGCCCGTCACCACCCTCACCACGCGAGGGCAGGCGCCCAACTCTGCGGAGAACATCGTCGTCGCGCCGTGGAACCGGCTGGACGCGCTGGAGCGCATCCTGGACCGCCACGCCGGCATGCTCGCGGCGGTCATCATGGAGCCGGTGCTGTGCAACAGCGGCTGCCTGATGCCGCTGCCGGGCTATCTGGAAGGCGTGCGGGAGTTGTGCCGCAGCCGCGGTGTGCTGTTAATCTTCGATGAAATTATCACCGGCTTCCGCATGGCGCCCGGCGGGGCGCAGGAGCACTACGGCGTCACCCCGGACCTGGCCACGTTCGGCAAGGCGCTGGCCGGGGGCCTGCCGTTAAGCGTGGTTGCCGGGCGCAAGGAGATTCTGGAGCAGATCGCCGGCGGCGTGGCCTTTGGCGGCACGTTCAACGGCAATCCGGTATCGATGGCCGCGGCGGAAGCCGCGCTGGGAGAACTGGCGCGGGATAACGGCGCGGCCTTGGCGCACGCCAACCGGTTGGGCGAGAGCCTCAAAGAAGGGATTTGCGGGCTGGCCGCGAAGCACGGCGTGAACCTCAAGCTGCGCGGCTTCGGCGCCGCCTTCGCGCTGCACTTCAACAACGGCACCGAACTGACCGACTACCGCGACACCCTGGCCGACGATGTGGACGCTTTGCGGCGCTTCCTCGCGCTGGCGCTTGCCGAAGGATTGCACCTGCTGCCCGACGGCCGCATGTACGTCTCCACCGCCCACACCGCCGCCGATGCCGAGGAGACCCTAGCGGCGTTTGACCGCGCGCTGGCCGCCTTTGCCCAGGGCTGACCACATCAGGAACCCCACGATGGTCTTGCCGTCCTGCATTTTGCCGGTGCGGATGAGGTCGTCGAGTTCCTTACGGGTAAACCAGCGGCACTCGATCTGCTCGTCGTCCATGGGGGTGGCCTGGCCGGCGGTGAGATCGGTGGCCAGGAAGAGGGTCATCTTCTCCGCCACGAAACCCGGGCTGGGCCAGTAGGAGACCAGCTTCTTCCACGACCGCGCGCGATAGCCGGTCTCTTCGAGCAGTTCGCGGCGCGCGGCCCGGAGCGGCGTTTCGCCGTCATCCACGCGGCCGGCGGGCAGTTCCCAGAGATAGCGGTTGGCCGGCAGCCGGAACTGCCGCACCAGCAGCACGCGGTTGCGCGCGTCCACCGCCATCACCACGGCGGAGCCGCTGTGGCGCACGATGGAGCGCCGGATCTCAAAGCCGCTGCGGTCCCGCGCGTGATCTTCGGTAACGGTGAACACCTTGGAGCGGTAGACTTCCCGCGATGAGAGAATGCGCATGAGCTAGTGAGCGTCAACGATTTCGAATTTGCCGATCTTCTCCAGCGGTTTCGCGATTTTGGAAGCGTCCCCCACGACCACCACGGACGAATTCGCCGGGTCGAAGTAGCGGTTGGCCACCGTGCGGATCTCTGCCGGTTTAACGCCTCGCACGCGCGCGGTGTACTGCTCGAGGTAGCTCATGGGCAGCCCCATCAGCTTCAGCGCGATGAGCTGTTGGGCGAGGCCGTCCTGCGACTCCAGCCGCAGCAGGTAGACGCCGCTCATGAAGTTCTGGGTGCGGGCCAGCTCCTCCGCCGGAACCTCTTCCTTGCGCATGCCGTTCAGCTCGTCGAAGACCGCCTGGATGGCCGGCTCGACCACTTCGTTGCGCACCTGGGTGACGGCCTTCAGGATGCCTGCGTCGCGCCGCGCGTCCATTTCCGAGTGGGCGTCGTAGGCATAGCCGTGCTTCTCCCGGATGTTGGTGAACATGCGGGAACTGGCGCCGCCGCCCAGGATGTAGTTGGCCACCAGGAGGGGGAAGTAGTCGGGGTGGTCGCGGGTGACGGCCAGGCGGCCCATGTGGATATCGGCCTGCACGGAGCCGGGGCGGTTCACCAGCGCGAAGTGCCTGGAGGGCGAGGGGAACTCCTTCTTGGGCGCCGCGGGCAGCTTGCCCTCCTTCCAGGCGCCGAAGTGCGTGTTGACGAGCCGCATGGTCTGCTCGCGCGCCGGCAGCCGGCCGATGAGGATCAGCCAGGCGTTGTTGGGCACCAGCCAGGTGGATTGAAACCCGGCCAGCGCCTTGCGGTCGACGCGGTCGAGCGCTTCAGGCGTGGGGGCCACGTAGGAGTACGGGTGCGCGCCGAAGGTGAGGGCGGCCAGCTTCTCGGTGGCCAGAAACCGGGGCATGGAGCGCTGCGCCTGGAGTTCCTGCTTGCGGTTGGCGATGCGCAGCCGCACTTCCTCCTCCGGGAAAGACGGGTTGCGGACCACGTCGGCAAGGATCTCCAGCAGCTTGGGGCTGTGCTCGGAGAGCGCGCTGCCGGAAAGCGTAATGCCGTCGGGGCCTGCGGCGCCGTTGAGGCTGCCGCCGATGGAGGCCAGTTCCTCCGCGATTTGGCGCGACGTGCGGGTGCGGGTGCCCTCGGTGAGCAGTTCCGCCGTCGTCTCCGCGAGGCCTGGAATCTCCTTCGGGTCGAACTTAGACCCGGCCAGAAAGCCCAGCCGCACCGTGACGAGCGGAAAGCGGCTGTCCTCAACTAGCACTACCGTGAGTCCGTTGGGAAGCGTGGTTTCAAAGGCCGCGGGCAGCTTGTAATCGGGAATGGGCGGGGTGACCGGCGGCTTGGTGCGGTCGATCGATTGGGCGCCCAGCGCGGCTGCGGCGGTAAGGATGGCGGCGGTGGTCTTGAACATTAGCGGGCCTCCGTGTCGGCCTGCGCCGCGGGCGCGGGCACGATGTCGAGCACCACGCGGCGCTCGGGGGTCAGGTACTTCTTGGCTACGGCCTGGACGCGCGCGGGCGTCACCGCCAGAAACTCGTCCATCTCGCGGTTCAGCCAGCCGGCGTCACCGTCCAGCAGCTCATATTGCGCCAGCAGGCGGGCCCGCGCCATCACGCCTTGCAGTTCCCGGATGCGGTGCGCGCGGATGAAGGCCTTCACGCGGTCGAGTTCGGCGGCTTCGACGCCGTCGCGCTGCACCTTGGCGATCTCTTCCTGCGCCTGTTCCACCACCTGCTTTCCGGTGAAGCTGGGGTTGTAGAGCAGGAACATGGCCCACAGCCCGGGGTCTTTGTAGTCGGAAGGCCCGGCGAACGGCCAGCCGAGGTTGGATTCGTACTGGATGACCGACTGCTTGCCCTTCACCAGGTTCTGCTGGAAGCGCGAACTGTCGCCCGCGGTGAGCAGCGCGTCGAGCACGTTCAGGGCGTAGTAATCCGCCGACCGGCGCGCCGGTCCGGGGTAGCCGGCGATCACCCCGGGAACCCGTGCGTGCGTGTCCTTATGAACCTCGCTGCGCGCCTGGAAGCCGGGCGGCTCGGTGAGGTCCGGGTGCTTGGGCTGCGGCTGGGGCGGAATGTCGGCGAAATAGGCGGCCACGAGCTTCTTCGTCGACGCGATGTCGATGTCCCCGGCGATAGAGAGCACCGCGTTGTTGGGCGCGTAGTAGGTCTTGAAGAAGCGGGCCACGTCCTCGACCGAGGCGGCTTCCAGGTCTTCGAACGACCCGATCAGGGAGTGCGAATTCTGCCAGTTGCGGAAGGCCAGTTGCGGCCAGAGGTCCACGATGGCGGTGTTGTAGGGGCGGTTGTCGAACGAGAGGCGGCGCTCCTGCTTCACCGCTTCCTTCTGGTTATTGAGGTTCTCCTCGGTGATGTTGAGGCTGCGCATGCGGTCGGATTCGAGCCACAACGCGGTGGCGAGCTTGTTGGCGGGTAGCGTCTGGAAGTAGTCGGTGAAGTCCGGGTGGGTGGAGCCGTTGAGCACCCCGCCGGCCGCCTCCACCTCGCTGAAGTGCATGCCCTTGGGCGCGTTGGCGGAGCCCTGAAACATCATGTGCTCGAAGAGGTGGGCAAAGCCGGTGCGGCCCTTCTCCTCCGAGCGCGCGCCCACGCCGTAGACGATGTAGACCGCCACCACCGGGACAGCGGTATCGCGGGAAAGAATGACCCGCATGCCGTTATCCAGCTTGTACTTCTCGATGGGGATGGTGAAATCGGCGGCCGGCAGCAGCAGCGCGCCGGCGAAAAGGGGAATGGTGAGAGATCTCATACAGATATCTACTTTCTACGCAGCGCGGCGGCGAAACGTTCCGCGTCCAGGGTGTTGACGATATCGTTCGGGCCCAGCCAGCCGCGGCGGGCGGTGAGGATCCCGTAGCGCAGGTTGTGCAAATGACTGGGATGGTGGGCGTCGGTGGCGACGATAAACCGCGCGCCGCGCGCTTTGGCCGGGCGGATCATGTGGGGGCTGAGGTCGAGCCGTTCGGGGCTGGAGTTGATCTCGAACCAGACGCCGCGGCGGACGGCCTCCTCCAGTACGCGCTCGAAATCGAAGCCGTAGGGCTCGCGCACCAGCAGCAGGCGGCCGGTGAGGTGGCCGAGAGCGTGCAAATGCGGGCACTCGAGGGCGCGCAGCAGGCGGTCGGTCATCTCCGCCGGTTCCATGTTCATGTGGGTATGGACGCTGCCGATGACGAAGTCGAGTTCCGCGAGCGCATCGGCGGCCAGGTCCAGGCTGCCGTCCTTGAGAATGTCGCACTCGAGGCCGGAGAAGAGCCGGATGGGGAAACCGTCGGCATTCATCCGGCGGATGCGGCGGGCCAGCGCCACGGCGCGCTGTTCGTCGAGCCCGTTGGTCATGGCCAGGGACTTGGAGTGGTCCGTCACCGCCATGTACTCGTAGCCGCGGGCACGGGCGGCCTCGGCCATCTCTTCCAGGGTGGCGCGGCCGTCGGTCTCGGTGGTGTGGATGTGGACGTCGCCGCGGATGTGACGCTCTTCGACCAGTTCGGGAAGCCGGCCTTCGGCGGCGGCTTCGATTTCGCCGGTGTTCTCGCGCAGTTCGGGAGGAATCCAGGGGAGACCCAGGGCGGCGTAGACGCCCTCTTCACTGTCGCCGGCCAGGCGGGCGTCGTCAGCGGTACGGAAGAGGCCATATTCGCTGAGCTTGAAACCCATTTTCACGGCGCGCAGCCGGAGCGCCACGTTGTGCTCCTTGCTGCCGGTGAAGTACTGCAGGGCGGCGCCGAAGCTTTCGCGCGGCAGCGCGCGCACGTCCACTTGAAAGCATTCGCGGCCCACCGTGGCGCTGGCCTTGTTTTCGCCGCGGCCCAGCAGGCTTTCAACGCGCGGCCAGGAGACAAAGCGGTCCAGCACGGCGCCGGCGGCGGGGCCGGTCACCAGCAGGTCGATGTCGCCCACGGTTTCGCGGCCGCGGCGCAGGCTGCCCGCGGCGGTAATCTGCTCCACGCCCTTCACTTCCGCGAGATACTCGGTAGCTTCGCGGGCGATGCGTTCGCCGTGGTTCAGCAAAAAGCGCCCCGCGCGCAGACGGTACTGCGCGATGGATTTGAGCACCTTCTCTTCCAGCTTGGCGCCCATGCGCGGCAGCACCCGCAGCTTCTGCTCGCGGCACAACTGCTCCAGCTCGTCGATGGTTTTTATGCCGTAGTGCTGGAAAACGAGCGCCACGTTCTTCGGCCCCATGCCCTGAATTTTGAGAAACTCGAGCGCCGCGGGCGGATATTTCTGGAGCAGGCTGTCGCGGCGCTCGCAGGAGCCGCGCTCTACGATGTCGCGAATTGCAACGGCCAGGCTCTTGCCCACGCCCGGCACTTCCGTGAGCTTACGCTCGGGGTCTTTGACGATATCGAAGAGGCGCTCGGGATGGCTCTCGACGGTGGCCGCGCCGTTGCGGTAACTGCGCACCCGGAACGGATCTTCGCCATCGATCTCCATCAGGTCGGCTGTTTCTGCGAGCAGGCGCGCGATTTCTTTGTTCTCCATGCGGGAGTTACACCATTTTATCGCAGGCGCCGAAGTTATCCGTCTCCTGTATTTCGGATCGTAATCTCTCTTGACTTCCTCGCCCGGCCGACCTATGATCAGCCGGAGAGGCAGTTCAGCGGTTTGTTCATGTTCCTGTTCTCTTCTTCCCGGTAGCTTCGGAACGCGGCGAACTGCCTTTCCATTTTTTCTCCTTCTGGGCGATTTCGCACAACTGAGAGCCGTGTCCCTGGTCCATGGCTGGCACAATTGAATAAAGGACACCAGTAATGCTCGAGGGAGAGCTATTTGCCCTTCTGGAGGGTACGGCCGATGCTGCGTTCACGGTAGATGAAGAGGGCTTGATCCGTTCGTGGAACTCCTCCGCGGAGCTGCTATTCGGCTATCCGGCCGAGGAAGTGCTGCGCAAGAGCTGCCGGGACGTGCTGAAGGGGCGGTGCGTCCGTTCACCGGATATATGCGCGGCGGATGGCTGCGGCATCCCGGCCTTCGACATCGATGTATCCCTCCCTTCGGGCCGGAAGATTTGGGTGAACGTCTCGACGCTGGTCTATCAGGACGCGCGCCACCGGCGGCGTTTGGTGGTGCACCTGGCGCGCGATGTCACCGAGCGGAAATTGAGCGAGGAGCTGGCGCGCAGGGTGATGGACCTCTCGCGCCAGTTGACCGCGGTATCGGACGGCGCGGGGCGCTCGGCGCCGCCGACGGTGCTCTCCGAGCAGGAGCGCCGCGTCCTGCGCGCCTTTTCGAAGGGCGGCAACTCCGCCACCATCGCGCGCGAACTGGGCATCAGCCTCCAGACCCTGCGCAACCACCTCCATCGCGTCAACCAGAAGCTGGGGACGCATAACCGCCTGGAAGCCGTTATGACGGCTATCGAGCGGAACCTTTTGTAAGGTATCCTACATAACGCCCTCCGGCCAGGGACATCTGTACTACTCCTTGGTATACCCGCACTATTGCCGCACCCGGACTGCGTCCGTCAGGCTGATGAGAGCATGACCTCGGTCGAGGACCTGGCTCAGTTTGTGGTGCAGTCCTCCGAACGGGATCTTTCCGATGCCGCGCGCGAGCAGTTGCGCATCCGCATCCTGGATGCTCTGGGTTGCGCGATCGCCGGCATGGAGGGGGAACCGGTACGGAAGGTGCGCGCGCAAGCCGGTACGTTTCATGCAGGCGGGCGGTGCAGCCTGATTGGCGGGGGTACGGCGCCGCCGGATTGGGCGGCCTTCTACAACGGCGCGCTGGTCAGTTACCTGGATTTCAACGACGGTTACCTGGCCAGGGGCGAGACGTGCCATCCCAGCGGCACGTTGGCGCCGGTGCTGGCGGCGGCGGAATATGCCGGCGCCAACGGGCGCGAGACCGTAACGGCGCTGGCGCTGGCCTACCAGGTGCAGTGCCGGTTGAGCGACGTGGCCCCGGTGCGCGCGGCGGGTTTCGACTACGCCACCCAGGGCGCCTACGCGGTGGCCGCTGGAGTGGCCAAGGCGCTGGGCCTGGATGTCGAACGCACGGCCCACGCCATCGCCATCAGCGGCGCGGCGCTCAACGCCCTGCGGGTGACCCGCACCGGGCGGCTGTCGGCCTGGAGCCGCCTGGCGTATCCCTACATGGCGGCCTGTTGCCTGCGCGCGGTGGTCCTGGCCGGCGCCGGCATTACGGGGCCGCTCGAGGTCCTGGAGGGCGAAAAGGGTTTCATGGACGCCATCGCCGGCGTCTTCGAGATCCACTGGGCGGGCGAGGACCTGGAACGCGTGCGCCGCACCGTGGTGCGGAAGCACGATGCCGATATCCACACCCAGACCGCCATCGAGGCGGTGCTGGAGTTGAAACGGCGCAACCGGTTCGAAGCCGCCGAAGTGGAGCACGTGGACCTGGAGACCTTCGAGGTGGCGTATCACCTGGCGGGCGGCGGCGAGGAGGGCGACCGCACGGTGGTGGAAAGCCGCGAAGACGCCGGCCACAGCCTGCCCTACGTAGTGGCGGCCGCGCTGCTCGACGGACGCGTGATGCCGGAACAGTACCGGCCCGAAAACCTGCGGCGGCCGGAAGCGGTGCGGCTGCTTTCCGAAACCACCGTGCGTGCCAACCCCGCCTATTCCCGCGATTTCCCCAACGAGATGCCCTGCCGCGTGCGCCTGCGCCTGCGCGACGGCCGCGTGTTGAGCAAGGAGATGCGCGAGTATCCCGGGTTCTTCACCCAGCCCATCACCTGGGCGGCGGCGCGCGCAAAGTTCGATACCCTGACCGGGCCCTGCACCACGGCCGAACAGCGCGACGCGATTGCGGACGCGGTGGCCAACCTGGAAGAGGTCCCGGTGTCGAAGCTGATGCGGCTGCTCGCCGCGGTGGCAAGCCCCACACCGGAAAACGCCGCCGGCGGGAGGCTGCACTGATGTCCACTCCGGTGCTGCCCTTCCTGCGCATGAACCAGCGGCAGGCCAAGCCCCGCACCCGCGGCATCACAGAGATCCGCGGGCCGTATTACACCCCCATGGGCAAGCGCTATCTGGAGGATCTGCTCGAAACCATGGGCGGCTGGGTGGACGGGTTGAAATTCGCCGGCGGATCCTTCGCGCTGATGCCGCGCAAGGCACTGACCGAACTGCTGGCGCTCTGCCATGCCCACGACGTGGAGGTCTCTACCGGCGGCTTCATCGAACACGTGCTGACGCTGGGCCCCGCCGCCGTGCGCGATTACATCGATGAATGCAAGGCGCTGGGCTTCGACACCATCGAGGTCTCCTGCGGCTTCATCTCCATTTCGCCGGACGACTGGGTGCGGCTGGTGAAGAGCGTGCAGGATGCCGGGTTGAAGGCGCGGCCGGAGATCGGCATCCAGTTTGGCGCGGGCGGCGCCTCGGAAGAGACCGAACTGCACGCCGCGGGAGGCCGCGACCTGGAATGGGCCATCGCCATGGGACGCCGCTTCCTGGACGCCGGCGCCGAGATGATCATGCTGGAGTCCGAAGGCATCACGGAAAACGTGGAGAGGTGGCGCACGGACGTGCCGGCGCGCGTTGCCCAGGCGCTGGGCATCGAAAAAGTAGTGTTCGAAGCCGCCGATCCTGCGGTCTTTACCTGGTACGTGCGGCAGTTCGGCCCGGAGGTGAACCTGTTCATCGACCATAGCCAGATCGTGCAGCTCGAGTGCCTGCGCTCCGGCCTGTGGGGCACCGCGGCGTCCTGGGGCCGCATCCTTACCTACAAGGGAGGCGCGCGATGACGCTGTGGCCGCTGGTGCTCTACTTCGTCCTGGTGGTGGGGCTGGTGGGGGGCATGATCGCGGTTTCCTACGTGCTGGGGCAGCGCCACCGCGAGCGCGAAACGGGAGAGATCTACGAAGGCGGTATCGTGCCAGTGGGCGATGCGCGCGTGCGCCTCTCGGTGCGCTTCTACCTCATCGCCATGTTCTTCGTGATCTTCGACCTGGAGGCGGTGTTCATCTTCACCTGGGCGGTGGCGGCGCGCGAGTTGGGCTGGCACGGGTACGCCGCCATCGTGGTGTTCATCGCGCTGCTGGTGGCGGTATTCGCCTATCTGTGGCGGCTGGGCGCTTTCGACTGGGCCACCATACGCCGTTGGAGGGATTGAGGGCATGTCCGACTTAATGCATACCGATCCGCGCGTGCTGGACGAAGACGAAGTACGGCGCAGCGTGGTGATGTCGCGCCTGCAGGACATGCTCGCCTGGGGACGGAAGAACTCCATGTGGCCGTTCAACTTCGGCCTCTCCTGCTGCTACGTGGAGATGGCCACCTCGCTCACCAGCCGCTGGGACCTGGCGCGTTTCGGCGCCGAAGTGATTCGGGGCACGCCTCGCGAGGCGGACCTGATGGTCATCGCCGGCACCGTGTTCATCAAGATGGCCCCTGTCATTAAGCGGCTCTATGAGCAGATGATGGAGCCGCGGTGGGTGATTTCCATGGGTTCCTGCGCCAACTCCGGGGGTATGTTCGATGTCTACAGCGTGGTGCAGGGGGTGGACAAGTTTCTGCCGGTGGATGTTTACGTGCAGGGGTGCCCGCCGCGACCCGATTCCCTCATGGAAGGCCTGCTGCTGCTGCGCGAGGCCGTGGGGAAGGAGAAGCGTCCGCTGAGCTGGGTGGTGGGACCGCAGGGAGTGTGGCGGCCGCCCATGCCGTCGCAGCGGGATTTGAAACGCGAGGAGCGCAATCGCATCACCGTGCTGCGCTCGCCGGACGAGATCGAATGAGCACCGCCGCTCCCATCACCCTGGCCGATACGCTGCGCGAGCGCTTCCCGGAGATCGCGGTGCAGGAGACCTGCGACGGCGTCCCCACCGTGTGGGTGAACCGGCCGCGCCACCGCGAGGTGCTGCGGTATCTGAAGGAGGACGTCGAACGGCCTTACCGCATGCTCTACGACCTCACCGCCATCGACGAGCGCATGCGGCAGCGGCGCGACGGGCAGCCGCCGAGCGACTTCACCGTGGTCTATACGCTGCTCTCCTTCGACCGCAACGGGTACGCGCGGGTGAAGGTGCCGCTCGAGGGCGAACAGCCGTCGATCGAGACCATCACGGACATCTGGCAAGCGGCCAACTGGTACGAGCGGGAAGCCTGGGACATGTTCGGCGTCCGCTTCGAAGGGCACCCGCTGCTCCAGCGCATTCTCATGCCGCGCACCTGGGTGGGGCATCCGCTGCGCAAGGAGCACCCCTCGCGCGCGACCGAGATGGGACCCTTCGTGCTGCCGGACGACAAGCAGGAACGCGCGCAGGAGGCGCTGCGTTTCCGCCCCGAGGAATGGGGCATGGTGCGCAGCCACGGGGATACCGAGTTCATGTTCATGAACATCGGGCCGCAGCACCCCGGCACCCACGGGGTGCTCCGCATCATCGTGCAGCTCGACGGCGAAACCATCGTGGACCTGGTGCCCGATATCGGCTACCACCACCGCGGAAAGGAAAAGATCGGGGAGCGCCAGACCTGGCACACTTATATCCCTTACACCGACCGTGTGGACTACCTGGGCGGCGTCCTCAACGAACTGGCCTATCTCATGGCGGTGGAGAAGCTCGCCGGCATCGAAGTGCCGCCCCGGGCCAAGGTCATGCGGGTGCTGATGTCGGAGCTGTTCCGCATCATGAGCCACCTGGTGTGGTACGGCACCTTCGCGCAGGACGTGGGGCAGCTTTCGCCGGTCTTCTACATGTTCAACGACCGGGAGCGCGGCTACAAGATCATCGAAGGGGTGACGGGTTACCGCATGCACCCCGGCTGGTTTCGCATCGGAGGAACCGCGGCGGACCTGCCGCGCGGCTGGGAGCGCGCCTGCCTGGACTTCATCGCCCACATGGAAAAGGCGATGAAGGAGTACGACCGCACGGTGATGCGCAACCGCATCTTCAAGGCGCGCACCGTGGGGGTGGGGGAGTTCAATACCGAGCAGGCCATCGCCTGGGGGGTGACCGGCCCCAATCTGCGGGCCACCGGCTTCGGATGGGACATGCGCAAGGCCATGCCCTACTCCGGCTACGAGTGGTTCGATTTCGAGATCCCCACGGCCAAGCGCGGCGATTGCTATGGACGCGCGCAGGTGCGGGTGGAGGAGATCCGCCAGAGCATGCGGATCATCGAGCAGTGCGTGCGGAACATGCCGGAGGGGCCGTATAAATCCGACCACCGGCTGGCCACCCCGCCCATAAAAGACCGCACCATGCACGACATCGAAACCCTGATCACGCATTTTCTGAACGTGAGTTGGGGGCCGGTGCTGCCGCCGGGCGAAGTGCTGGGAGGGGCCGAGAATACCAAGGGGTGTAACAGTTACTACCTGGTGAGCGACGGGGGAACCAGCTCCTACCGGATGCGCATCCGCACCCCTTCCTTCCCCCATATGCAGATGCTGGCGCAGATTACCCGCGGGCACATGATTCCCGACCTGCTGGCCATCCTGGGCGCCATGGATTTCGTGCTGGCCGATGTGGACCGTTAGAACGCCATGTTGACACCGGAAGAACGACAGGAGATTGAAGCCGAATTCGCGCACTACCCGAACCGCAAGGCGGTATGCATCGACGCCATGAAGATCGTGCAGAAGCATCGCGGGTGGGTGTCGGACGAGAGCCTGGCGGATCTGGCGGAACTGCTCGAGATTTCGGCCGCCGAGCTGGACAGCGTGGCGACGTTTTACAACCTGCTGTTCCGCAAACCCGTGGGGCGGCACGTGATCTTCATCTGCGACAGCGTGAGCTGCTGGCTGACGGGCTATGAGCGGCAGCGCGAGCACCTCACCCGCAAGCTGGGGATCGAGCTGGGGCAGACCACCCCCGACAACCGCTTCACGCTGCTGCCCATCGTTTGCCTGGGCTGCTGCGATCGCGCGCCGGCCATGATGGTCGACGGCGATCTCCACACGGAGCTGACGCCGGAAAAGATCGACACCATCCTGGAGCAGTACCCATGACCGAGCGGCCGCTGACCTCCCGCATGCGCGCCGATGGCGGAAGGCTGGAACTCGCCGACTACGAGCGCGCGGGCGGCTACCAGGGCCTGCGCCGGGCCATCGGGATGGCGCCGCAGGAGGTGACCACGGAGGTCAAGAACGCCAACCTGCGGGGGCGCGGCGGCGCGGGCTTCGCCACCGGGATGAAGTGGAGCTTCACGCCGCTGGGGCCCGATGCGCCGCGCCCCAAGTACGTGGTGGCCAACGGCGACGAAATGGAGCCCGGCACCTTCAAGGACCGGCTGCTGCTCGAACGCGACCCGCACCAGCTCATCGAGGGCATGATCATCGCCGGCTATGCCACCGAGGCCGACAGCGGGTACATTTTCATCCGGGGCGAGTACGTCCTCGGCATCGAGCGCACCAGGCAGGCACTGGCGGAGGCCTATAGCGCCGGTTACCTGGGGCGGAACATCCTGGGTTCGGGTTTCTCTTTCGACATCTACGTTCACGTGAGCGCCGGGCGGTACATGTGCGGGGAGGAGACCGGGCTGCTCAACGCCCTGGAAGGCAAGCGCGCCAACCCGCGCTCGAAGCCGCCGTTTCCGCCGGTCGTGGGCGCCTTCGGCAAGCCCACCGTCATCAACAACGTGGAGACGCTCTGCTGCGTGCCGCACATCCTGGCCAACGGCGCCGACTGGTTCCGCGGGTTGAGCAAGAGCCGCGACGGCGGCACCAAGCTCTATGGCGCAAGCGGCAAGGTCAAACGGCCGGGCCTGTGGGAACTGCCCATGGGGACCACAATCCGGGAGATCCTCTTCGAGCACGCCGGCGGTATGCGCGACGGTCTGGCATTTCGCGGCCTGCTGCCCGGCGGCGCTTCCACCGATTTCCTGGTCGAGAAGCATCTCGACGTCCCCATGGATTTCAGCGAGGTGCAGAAGGCCGGCAGCCGCATGGGCACCGGCACCATGATCGTGCTCGACGATCAGAGCTGCCCGGTGGGAATGCTCTGGAACCTGGAGCGCTTCTTCGCGCGCGAATCCTGCGGCTGGTGTACGCCCTGCTGGAGCGGGCTGAACTGGGCGGAGCGGCTGTTGGGCGCTATCGAGCAGGGCGCCGGAGATCCCTCCGATCTGGACAAGCTCTCCGATATCGCGCGCTTCTGCGCGCCCGGCAATACCTTCTGCGCGCTGGCGCCGGGCGCGGTCGAGCCGCTCCAAAGCGCGCTGGTTTACTTCCGCGAGGATTTCGAACGGCACATCCGCGAGAAGCGGTGCCCCTGGAGATAACATGGCCAAGGTCTGGGTGGACGGCAAAGCATACGAGATGAACGCCGGGCAGAATCTGCTGCACGGGTGTCTCTCGGCCGGGCTGGACCTGCCCTATTTCTGCTGGCACCCGGCGATGGGGTCGGTGGGGGCCTGCCGCCAGTGCGCCGTCAAGCAGTACAAGGACGAGAGCGACGAGAAAGGCCGCATCGTGATGGCCTGCATGACGCCGGCCACCGAAGGCGCGCGCATCTCCATCCGGGACGAAGAGGCCGCCGCGTTCCGCCGCATGGTCATCGAGGGCCTCATGACGGTCCATCCACACGACTGCCCGGTGTGCGACGAGGGCGGCGAGTGCCACCTCCAGGACATGACCGTCATGACCGGCCACACCTATCGCCGGTACAGCTTCCAGAAGCGCACCTGGCGCAACCAGAACCTGGGGCCGCTGGTGAACCACGAGATGAACCGCTGCATCCAGTGCTACCGCTGCGTGCGTTACTACCGCGATTTCGCCGGGGGCACGGACCTGCACGCCTTTGCGCTGCGCGATACGGTCTTCTTCGGGCGCGCCGAAGACGGCACCCTGGAGAACGAATTCAGCGGCAACCTGGTGGAGATCTGCCCCACCGGCGTCTTCACCGACAAGACCCTGCGGCAACACTACACGCGCAAGTGGGATTTGACCTTTGCGCCCTCCATCTGCCCGCATTGTGCGCTCGGGTGCAACATCTCGCCCGGCGAGCGCTACGGCAGCCTGCGGCGCATCGTGAACCGGTACAACTCCGAGGTGAACGGTTACTTCCTGTGCGACCGCGGGCGCTTCGGCTACGAATTCG
>JAWLGN010000046.1:0-25105 GCA_041685075.1 Bryobacteraceae bacterium | reverse complement strand
CCACGCGCGCGGGCTCCCGGATATCGCCGATCTGGGGGATGACGGCCAGTTCCGGGAAGCGCTCCGCCAGTTCCATGTGAATGCGGAACAGGTCGTTCTCCGAGCGTTCGAAGATCACCAGGGTGGCGGGGTCGAAGCGGGCGATCTGGCGGCACAGTTCGGAGCCGATGGAGCCTCCGCCGCCCGTTACCATGACGGAGCGGCCGTGAATGGAGGAGCGGATCAGGGTCTCGTCGAGTTGCACCGGCTCGCGGCCCAGCAGGTCCACGACCGAGAGTTCGCGGATCTGGCGCGTCAGCACTTTGCCGGTGAGCAGTTCGCCCACCCCCGGAATGGTTTTGCAGGGCACCCCGGCGGCGCGGCAGTTGGCCAGCGCCTCGCGCATCTCGCGGCCGGTGGCCGAGGGCATGGCGATGACGATCTCCCGGATGGATTTCGAGCCGCGGCGGTAGCGCTCGACGATGCGCGGCGCGTCGCGCCCGCAGCCGAGCACCCGCACGCCCGCCAGCACGGCGCGGCGCTTGCCGCGCTCGTCGTCCAGAAAGCCTACCACCCGGTAACCCAGCGCCGGGTTCGAGTGAATTTCTCGCACCAGCGTGACGCCCGCTACGCCGGCGCCGTAGATCAGGATGGGCTTGCGGTTTTCGCGCGACAACTCCTTGCGAACGCTTTCGTGATACAACCGCACGGAAAAGCGCACGCCCGCGGTAAGGATGAAGCAGAGCAGAAAATCGATGACATAGACCGAGCGCGGGAAACCGGGGCCGTTCACCGCGTAGGAGACGGCGGTGAACGCCGCGGAAGCGGCCACGTTGCCGCTGAGCACCGACAGCAGATCCGGCACGCCCACCAGGCGCCACCAGCCGCGGTCGAAGCGCGCGATCCAGAAGACCAGCATCTTGGCGGCCAGCGCGGCCCAGAAGCCGCGTACCAGGTGGACCATCTCGCCTTTGGGAATATCGAACTCGAAGCGCAACAGGAAGGCGGCCAGCAGCGAGCCGGCCACCACGGTGGCGTGCACCAGCAGAATCAACACGCGCCGGCAGGGGAAGATAAGATGCAGCATGCGGGCCACCACCTACTCCGTCACCGCCACCGCCCGGGTTCTGCGGGCCGCGGCGGCGATCTCCCGCACCGCCGCGGCCACCCGGTTCACTTCTTCGCCGGTAAGCGACGGGTAGAGCGGCAGCGAGATGATCCGTTCATACAACGCGAGCGATCGCGGGCACCGGTTCTGCCGCAGACCCGCGCGGCCGGCGAAGAACGGGTGCAACTGGATGGGGATGAAATGAACGCTGGCGCCCACGCGGCGGCGGCGCAGGCGCTCGATAAACTCGTTGCGCCCGATGGCCAGTTTTTCGAGCTTGAGCCGCACGATATAGAGGTGCCAGGCATGGCGACCGTACGGGCACTCGCGGGGCAGCTTTACCTCCTCCAGGCCGGCCAGCTTTTCATGGTAAAGCTCGGCGCGGGCGCGGCGCGCGGCGATGAAGCGCTCCAATTTCTGTAACTGCGGGATGCCGATGGCACTCTGCACGTCGCTGAGGTTGTACTTGAATCCCGCCGCCGTCACCTGGTAGAACCACGAGCCGTGTTCGGCGTAGCGGTTCCAGGCATCTTTGCTGATGCCGTGCAGGGCGAGCACGCGCATGCGCGATGCCAGCTCCGGGCGGTTGGTCGTCACCATGCCGCCCTCGGCGGTGGTGATGTTCTTGGTGGCGTAGAAGCTGAACGCCACGGCATCGCTGGCGGAACCCTCGACGGCGCCCAGATGATGATCCCCGTAAAAGGTGCCCGCGGCGTGCGCGGCGTCTTCGATCACCGCCAGGTTGTAGCGCCGGGCGAGGCTCCAGATGGCGTCCATGCGGCAGGGATAGCCGGCCAGGTGCACGGGCAGGATAGCGCGGGTGCGCCGCGTGATGCGCGCTTCCACCGATTTCGGATCGAGGTTGCCGTCCTCCCCCACATCGGCCAGCACGGGCGTGGCGCCGGTATGCATGATGGCGCCGACGGTGGCGCAGAAGGTAAGGGGCGAGGTGATCACCTCGTGACCCACCCCGATCCCCAGGGCCGCCAGGGGCAGGTGCAGCGCCGCGGTACCGGAACTGACGGCCAGTGCATGGCGGGCCCCGGTGTAGGCGCGGAACTCCTGCTCGAAGCGCCGCGTACGCTCGCCCGTAGTGAGCCATCCCGAACGCAGCACGGCCGTCACCTCGCGCATCTCCTCGTCGCCGATGTCCGGGCGGCTGAACGGGATGTAGGGGTCTGTCATCGGTGGTCTCCCTGTGGAAAGGCGCGTTCGATGGCGGCGGGATCGAAGCCCGCCGGCACGAAGCTGTACCGCAGCGTCAGCAGCACCAGCTTCAAATCGCTCCAGGCGGAACTGGCACGGGCATAGCGGGCGTTGAGGGCCAGCTTGGAAGGCAGCAGGACCTCGCGGTAGTAGCGGTCGGGATCGGGCTCGGCCGCCAGCATTTCCTCTTCGTTGCGATACAGGAGCGTGGCGAGATCCGTGATGCCCGGCCGGTAGCGCAGCACCGCGCTCCAGGCCGGCTCGCCGGGATCGACATAATCCGGTACTTCGGGACGCGGGCCCACAATGCTCATCTCTCCTCGCACCACGTTCCAGAACTGCGGCAGTTCATCGAGCTTGTATCTCCGGAGCACGCGCCCCACCACGGTAATGCGGGCGTCGCCGGCGGCAGTCACTTTGGATCCCGAAGCGTCCTTTCGCATGGAACGAAACTTGAGCATACGGAAGGGGCGATTGCCGCGCCCCACGCGTGTCTGGCGGTAGAGAACGGGGAAGCCATCCTCGAGCCAGATGGCCGCGGCGGCGGCGAGCATGACGGGCGCAAACAGCGCCAGCGCGGCGGCGGCGGCAACACGGTCCGCAAGCGCGCGCATCCAGCCACACCTCACCCCCGCGGCAGACATGTGGGTGAAAGATCAGGTTTCGTCGCCGGGTTCACCCGGGTACGTGTAGTAGCCGTAGCGGGCCTTGGACCTGGGGTCCCAGCCGTTGAGGATGGTCCCCAGCACGGGAATGCGGTCGTCCTCCAGCCGCTGTTTGGCGTTCAGGGCCGCATCCCGAGTGGTTCGTCCGGCGCGCACCACCAGGATGGAGGCGTCGGCGAGCCGTCCCAGCACGCGGGCGTCGGCGATATACAGCATGGGCGGAGTGTCGATGAGGACCATGTCGAACTCCTGGCGCAGGCGGTCGATCAGCTCGGCAGTGCGGTTGGAGTAGAGGAGGTTGGCGATGCTCACCGCGCCGGTGCCGCTGGGGAGAATGTACAGGCCGGCGATTTCGGTCTCCCGCGCCAGCGCTTCCAGGGGCATGTCCTGAAGCGGGGTCTTCTCCCGCAGCAAGTCGCTCAGCCCCCAGGTGTTCGGCGCGTTGAAGACATGGTGGATGTGCGGCTTGCGCATGTCCGCATCGAGCAGCAGGACCTTCTGGTTGATCTCGGCCAGCGCGATTCCCAGGTTGCACACCGTGGAGCTTTTGCCCTCCCCGCGCCCCGCGCTGGTCACCAGGATGACCTTGGGGCGCTGGCCGTCGAAATCGCAAACCAGAATGGAGGCCAGGGTACTGCGGAAGGATTCGGCCATCAGGGAAGGCCGGTCCTGCCAGGTGATGAGAGCCAGGTCGCCGGTCTCCTCTCCTGGGCCGGTCAGCAGGCGGCCGGAATCGTAGACGCTGCGGACACCGGGGGAATTTCCTTCCGGGATGACCCCCAGCTCCGGTACCTTCAGATGGTACGGCGTCTCGCCGGGCGCCTTCAGGCTGCGGTTGATATGGTCGGCGACCACGATCAGCCCGATGGCCAGCAGCAGTCCCGAGGCCAACCCCATGGCGAGATTGCGGAAGATGTTCGGGCGGTAGGGAGAAGAGGGTGGAACGGCCGGGTCCACCACCCGGATGTTGCTGGCGCGCATGGCGGAAGCCAGGCCCGCGCCCTGTACGCGTTCCAGCAGTTCATCGTAGAGCTTGCGGTTGCTCTCCACGTCCCGCCGCAGGATGTCGTAGTTCACGGTCTTGCCGGCCTGCTCCGACACCAGCCGCGCCTGCTTGCCGTAGGCATCCCGGAGCACGGATTCGCGGCGCACGGCGGCGCTGTACTCGTTGCGAATGCGGGCCATGATGTTGTCGCGTTCCCGGCGGAAGGTGGCCTCCAGGTCCTTGATTTGGGACTGCACGCGGGCCACGCGGTAGTGCGCCGGGGTCATCTCGGAACTCAACTCGGCCAGCTCGCGGCGCAGGTCGGCCAGTTGCGACTGGTAGGTGCCCAGGCGCCCGTGGTCGAGCACCTGGGGGACCGAGTCCGGCGGGCTGGCGGCGGCAATCTCGTAGGCCGATTGCTTCATGACGCGGTCCGCCTGCGCCCGCGTGAGTTCGGTCTGGATCTGCGCCAGGCGCTCCTGCTCCACGTTGTGGCGGTCGCCGGTGAAAACCAGGCCGGCGCCGCGGCTGTACGCCTGCAAGCGGTCTTCGGATTCGCGCAAACGGACGCGCAGTTTATCGAGCTGCGCGGTAAGCCACTCGGTGGCGCGCTCGGCGGCGTTCCAGCGGGCTTCCAGGTAATACTCGACGTACTCGTCGGTGAGGGTGTTGGCGTAACGGGCGGCGATCTGCGGGTCCGGCGCGTCGCACAGCACCTCGATCAGCCGGGTGTGCTCGTACGGCTTCACCTCGACGGTGATGGGCGGGAGCCCTCCCACAGCGGCGGCCTTGGCCGGACCCAGGCGCAGCGCGCTCCGGATGGCGGCAAATCGCGCCGGGGCCTGGTAGGGAGCGGTCTGCTCCCGCAGCATGCGGGCGTCCACGCGCGAACGCACGCTCGCGCTGGCCAGAATGCGGGCCTGCGTCTGGAGGTACGATTCCGGCGTGGGGCCTGGCGTGGGCGCGGCGCCGGCCAGCGGTTCGAGAGTGGTCTCGGCCAGACTTTGTACCTCGATGACCGTGCTCGCCTGGTAGATGGGGGTCTGGACGGCCGTCCACACCAGGGCCACCAGAACCCCCAGCGCCGCGAAGCCGAACATGACCTTCTTGTTCACCAGGAGCAACTGCCAGAGTTCCAGCACGCCGCTCGGCCAGTCGCTGCCGCCGGCGGCGCTGCCGTCCAGCGGCTCCAGGCAGATCATCCGGGTGACTTCGTGGGTGGCTCCCGGAGGCTCGCGCCGCCGGGGACCGGGTAAATAGCGCTCAGAAGACATAGTAATCCTGTCGCGTTGGCGTGCCGGCGCCGGTCAGAAGCGCGCCAGCACCAGGATGCCCGTACTCACCGCCGAGACAGAGGCGGCTTGCAGGTACGTCATCACATTGTTGGTCGGTACGAAGATTACGTCGCCGGCGGTGAGTTCCAAGTCTTTGGCTTTGCCGGAGAGGACCTTCCTGAGATCTACAAAGGCGGTGGAGGTCTGGACGCCCTGCTCGTTCAAGTGCACGATCATGGTGCGTCCGGGGGATGCCGTGCGGGTGAGGCCGCCGGCGACGGCGAGAACTTTCAGCAACGAAACGGTCTCCTGCGAAACCAACTCCACGGCGCCCGGCCGGGTCACCTCCCCGGCGATGTGGACCAGCCGCGGCGGCTTGTGCTCGGAGACCGCCACCACGTCGTACGGCTGCACGTCGATGGCGGCGCCTCCCCCGCGGCCTTCCATAACGTCCTCCAGCGGCAGTTCCACCGTGTAGAACTTGCCGGTGACGTCCGGACGCGCGTCGGGGAAGTCGATGTCACCGTGCTCCACGGGACGGCTCAGGGTAACGGTTTCGCCGGCGGTCTCCTTGGGGCCGCCGGCCATGATGAGTACATCGAACAGCGAGCGCGGCCCCTTCAACTGGTAGGTTCCGGGCTTCTCGACCGGCCCCACCACCGTCACCGGCTGGCTGCGAAATTCCGAGATCCAGACGCTTACCTGCGGCTGGTGGTAGTACTTGAGCAGGCGCTGGTGAAGATCGCGCTCGAACTGCTCCACGGTGAGGCCGGCGGCCGGGACGCGCCCGATCAACGGCAGGGTCACATCTCCGGTCGAACCGACGCGCCACTCTTTGCTCAGTTCCTCGGCGCCCAATACCGAGATGGCGACGGTGTCGGTGGGTCCGATGACCACGCCGCGCGCCTGCTTATCGCGCGCGCCCTGGTCCGCGGGGGCCTGGCTGTATACGGCGCCGGCGAGCAGCATGGCGGCTGCAATAGCGTGCTGAAGATTGCCCAACATAACGGATGCCTGTAGTTAACGAAGATTCACGGAGACCGGGCTCGACGTGCCCTGCGCGTTCACCGCGGAGACGCTTACCGATTGCACCGCGCCCACGTCGCCGTTCACGTTGATGACCAGGGAAGCGGTGAACTGGCTGCCGAACGAACGGCCGGTGGTGCTGCCGTACCAGGCCGTGAACGGCCCCTCGACGTCGATGGAGAGGCTGCTGGTCTTCAGGTCCGCCTCGGGCGCGGCGGTGAACTGAAGGTTCAACCGCGTGATGGAGCGGGTGCTGGAAATGCCCGAGACGAGCAATTGGAAGCTGTTGGTGGAGCGCTCGCCCGCCTGCAGGTTGCGCACCTGTGGGGGCCCCGCCGGGACATTGATGGTGCGGGAGGGCGCGGGAACGGGCGTGATGGCGGTGGAACCGGCGTTGAATGCCGCGGTCACCGTGATCACCCCGGCCACCGTGCCCGCCTGGAAAGGCACGGCGCGGGCGACTTCGCCGAAGATGGCCTCCGTCGAGCCGGCTGGAATGCGGAACGGAACGCTGCGCCCGCCGGTGGAGAACTGGATGTTGGGGTCGTCGCCGAAGGACTCCGAAAGGAAGCTCAGGGTGAGACTGCCGGTGACGTCCACTGGGTAAGGCTCGGCGAGTTGGAGCGAGACGGGCGGCTGATCGAGCGGCTGAGCCGTCTCCGGGGCTTGGAGGGTCACGCCCGGCAGCGGCGGGGGTGCGTCGCCGATGCCCCGCAGGCTCACCTCGCGATCGTCGATTTGCAGGGTGCCGGTGATGGTGCCCGGCTCGGCGGGGGTGAACTCGATCGCGAGTTCCAGGGTCTCGCCCGGCGCGATGGATGCAGGCAACGCCGGAAGAGTGGGGAATTTGAAAGCCGGCACGCTCAGGCTGATGCCGTTGACGGCGCCCACTGTGTTACCCGAGTTGGTGATCCGGATATAAGCGATGGCGACGCTCCCGACCGTGGCGTTTGGGAAGGTGAAGCTGCCGCCGGCGCTCAGCGGCGTGACGCTATCCCCCACTCGCGCGGCGAGCGTGAGCAGCGCGCCTACTCCGGTGCCCCTTACCGCCACGGAGAAGTCCCCCACAATGAGGGTTCCGGAAGCGGCGCCCGCTTGTTGCGGGGTGAACTGGAGCGCGAAGGAGATGGCCCCGCCGGGAGGAATGGTGACCGGGAGGGGAGGCAGGTCCGCGAGCCGGAAAGCCGCCCCCGCCACCGCGGCGGCGCCGATCCGCGCCTCCAGGGTGCCGTTGTTCCGTATCCGTACGACCCCGGAACCGGTGGATCCCAGGGGCGTCTCGGGCAACTCCACGGTGGAGCCCGCGGTAATCGGGACGACGCCGCCGGCGGTGACGAACTCGTAGATGAGGGCCGCGCTCGAACCCTCGCCCGCCAGGCTGATGTTCAACACCCGGCCGGCCAGGTTGACCCGCAGGATTCCCTGTGCGGCGCCGCCCGCCCGCGGCGCAAAGATCACGCTGAAGCGCAGCTCACGGTCGGGCGCGATGGTGGCGGGCATCAACGGCAGGCCCGAAACGCGGAAGCCGTCGCCCGTGATGGTAACCCCGCTCACCGTGGCCGGCGCGGTGCCCCGGTTGGCAATGATAAAGGTAGCGGTGGAGGTCTGCTGGGTGGGAGTGCCGGGGAACGCGATGGCGCCGCCGTCTCCGATCGGCACCTGGTTGCCCTCCGCCGCCAGGATGTAGCTGGTCACCAGGGCGCCGGTCACCTGGGCGGACAGGCTCGCCGCCAGCAGCGTCGATAGCAGCAGTAGGGTCCTCATGGGGCCACCTCGGCGGGAACGAAGTAGGCGCGGCGGGCGGTCCAGTCGGCCAGAATCAGGGGGCCGCCGCCGGCATGGTTCAACAACAGCATGGACTTGCCGTCGAGCGCCTCGCAGTGCGTGGGCGGGGCGGCTAGCGGCACGACGGCGGGCGCTCCGGGCGCGGCGGCGTCCAGCACCAGGGCGCTGCTCGAACCGGCGTTGGCGATCCATAACTCGCGGCCGCCATCGATGCTCAGCAACCCCACGGGCGCGCTGACGCCCTCCGGTTCGCCGGCCAGCACGGCACTGCCGCCGCCGGCGCCGCTCACCTCGACCACCTGGTTGATCTCGCGGCTGGCGTAGACCACGTCCTCGCCGCCGGCGCGAAAGGCCAACGCGGAGATGCCGGGCGCGGAAGCCAGCAGAGTGAATGCTTCGCCGGAGTATAGGTAGACCGCGCCGGAGACGCCCACGGCAAAGCGCGTACCGCCGGGGGCCAGCGCCAGCGCGGTTACCTCCCCGGGAGGCGCGTCCACCGGCGGCGAAAGCTCCGGCTTCTCCGGAAGGCCCGAGAGCACCTGCAGGCGGCCCTCGGCCGGCGAGTAGAGCAGCGCGGCGTCGCCGTTCAGCACGATGCGGGAGATGCCCGCCGGCACGCCCTCCACCGCCGTCACCTGCGGCGCCGCCTGCTTCAACCCGCGTACCAGGTAAAAGGCGCCATCATCGTCCGAAATGGCGGCGGCGAAATCGAGCCCGGGGGAGATGGCCGCGTGGCGGACGGCAAAGCCGAGCGGCAGCGCCTCCCCCAACACGGATGAGCCGGGCAGGCCGTTGATCGGCCGGATGGCCCGTAGCCCCGTATCGGCGACAAAGCCCGCCACGGGCCCCTGGATTCCCGACGCCGCGGCCGCCGGTGCGGCCAGGGCAGCCAGCATTACAATCGCCAGTACCGGTTTCATCGCGGACCTCCAATGGTCACCGTGCCGGCCGAAAGGGTGGTGGGTATCGGCCCGGCCGCACCCGCTCCGCTGCCCGAGCCGTTGCCGCGCGAGGCCACAATGGCGGCCCCGCCGGCCACCGCGCCGCCGATCAGCCCCAGGATGATGTACTTCTTCCGCCGGCTGGAGGGCTTTGGGTCGCCCGCCGCCAGCGTGTTGCTTTGCCAGATCACCGTCGAGCCCCGGCGGCCGTCCGTGGAAGCCGTCACCCGGATGGGAAACCGGCCCTCGCTGGAGTTGGGCGCCAGACCACGCGCCGCGGCCCGGCCCTGTTCGTCCGTAGTGGCGATGAGTTCCTTGCGGTTACCGGGGAACGATCCACCGGGCCCCGTAGTGGGCAGGGTGAAGACCACCCGCGCCTCCGGCACCGGGCGGTCCAGTTCGTCCCGCACCTCGACGACGGGCGTGTGCGCGGTCTTCCGCTGCACGTCATTGAACACGCCATCGCCTTCAATAACAACGACTTTGAGCGGACCCCCCTGGTCTTGCGCCAGACCCGCGGCACACAGCAGGAGCACAGGCGCAATACACCTGATCGGATTGTTTTTGGGCATATTTCCAGATCCGCGGGGCCGCGTGAAGGTACGGCGGCCCGCGCTTACGGGTTAGGAGTGTGGGTCTTCTCTTCCCGGGAACCGAGCACCCGGGCGATGATCCCACTCAGGTTCTTCAACGCGGAGTCCAGCTCCTCGAGCCGGTAGCTCAAGGTCGCCAGATCGTCTCCCAAAAAAGCCCGCGCGCCTCGACGGGTTTCGATGCCGTGGAGGACGGCTTCGCGGGCAAAATCCGAGATAGAGCGGGCGCCTGTTTCGATGCAAACCTGCCTGAGCGCCTCGTACTCGTCCGGAGATAGCCGGAAACTTACCAGCCGGTTTCTACTCTTAAGGAGTGCCGCCATCCGATTTTCCCTGCCTGGAGTCCGGCGCCGTGCGGGCCGGCGCCGGAATCATTATTGTTGGCCGCCGGCACCCGCATGCATTACGGCCCGGTGTACTTCCGTGCCGGCGGGCCGCACCCGGCAGCGGTCCACTTCTACCGCCACCGAGCGCTGCAACAGTTCCACCGAAACCACAATCCGGCACGATTTCCGAACTTCCTGTAATATTCCTTCCAACCCGGCGAGTGAACCACTTTCAATTACAACGCGCTCGCCGACGCGCAAGTACGGCCACGGTTCCACCCGCAGGTTGGATGCCACAACGGCCCGGAGCGCCTCGATTTCGGCATCTTCCACCGGGACCGGCACGCGCCCGTTCCCCACGATCAGCACCACGCCCGGCGTCGTCAGAATCGGCAGACGCCGCGCGGGATCGAAACGGCAGAACACGTAGCCTGGAAAGAGAGGGAGTTCCAATTCCTTGTACCGATCCGACCACCTACGGCGGATACGGTAGGTGGGGACGAACTCCTCATAGCCCTTTCCCCTCAACATCTCCGCAACGCACTTCTCGTGGTTGCGTTTGGCGCTCAGAGCGAACCAGAACTCCTGACACCCGGGCTCCTGCATCTGTTCTCCCGATTTCCCCTGTGTACATGCGCCTCGGAACGGCGGCTGTGTTACCTGCGGGCCCGCGGCATCTCTACTCGCGGTTCAGCGTGTATACAACTCCTGACTACTTTGTACGATCGGTCGAGTTCCGTGTCAATGCGGAACGGCTACATCCCTCAACCGGGCTGTGCACGCGAACACAACGCCGGCTGGCGCCGATTCCGCGGTGGCGCTGCCCAGCCCGGGGTAAGTGGCGCCGTGAAGGTCCTCACGTTTCGATCTTCAGGGTGGGCTACCGCCCAAACAGTCACAATGGCTGACCCTCTAAAAGGCCCGTCAACAGCGGGCACGCAAACCTTCTTCGACTTTCTCCCAATCGTCCAACGCTGTCAACGCTTCCTGTTTACGGGCTGTCCAGTTGCCCACACGATACCTGTAGACAATTCGTGTCCCCGCGGCGCCCTCAGTCGTCTGCGTACAACTCCGGCCCGCGGACCGTAAAAACAGGTGCAATGAAAGCCGCGCGGAGCCTGGAAAGCAGGCCCCGCGCTAGACTGAAAACAGCGCGTGATTGGACCGGATCGCATCGAGAGACTGGCCCGCGAGTGCGGGTTCGAGCTGGCTGGAATCGCGCCCTGCGCACCACTTGCCGAAGCGCGCTGGTACCACCAGTGGGTTCGCGCCGGATATGCGGGCGCCATGCAGTACCTTACCGACCACCGCGCCCAACTGCGGGACGACCCGCGCAGCCTGTTGCCTGAGACGCGCTCGATCCTCTGCGTGGGAAAGCTCTATAACGGCCCTCAACCCTATTCCACGCGCTTTAATGAAGCGGAACGGGCCTGGATTTCTCGCTATGCCTGGGGCGAGGATTACCACGCGGTGATGCGTGCGGGGCTGGAACGCCTGGCCGCCCGCTTGCGCGACGAGGCCGGCCGCGACTTCCACTACCGCGTGTGCGTAGATACCGCGCCGCTGCTCGAGCGCGCCTGGGCGCACCGCGCCGGTCTCGGCTGGATCGGCAAGAATTCCTGCCTCATTCGCGAAGGCGCCGGATCGTGGTTCTTTCTCGGGGAACTGCTGCTCTCGCTCGACCTTCCTCCAGGTACGCCGCCTCCGGACCGCTGCGGCACCTGCTCGCGCTGCATCGACGCCTGTCCCACGGCGGCCATCATCCCTTCCGGCTCACCCGAAGGGCCGCACTACACCATCGATTCGCGGCTATGCATTTCCTACCTGACGATCGAACTGCGCGGCGCCATCTCTCCGGAACTGGAACCCCGCATGGGCCGGCACGTTTTTGGCTGCGATATCTGCCAGGACGTCTGCCCCTGGAACCGTCGGGCGCCCGTTACCGAAGACCCCGCCTTCGCCCCGCGCGAGTTCGCGCCGCCTCTCGAGCGACTGGCCGGCATTTCGGAGGACGAGTTCCGCGCCATGTTCCGCGGCAGCCCCGTACGCCGGTCGCGCTACACGGGCTTTCTCCGCAACGTGGCCGTGGCCATGGGGAACGCCGGGCTGCCGGCATTCCGGGTGCCTCTGGAACGCCTGGCCGCCTCGCCGGAAGCGCCGGTGGCGGATACCGCCCAGCGCGCGCTGGAACGCCTGGCGCGCTCCTGTCCGGAAGAGGCCGCGTTTCCTGGCGGTTAGCCCGAGGGTCGCGGCCCGCCCCGCTGTTAGCGGTCAGAACAGCAGCAGAGCGCAGAGCGTGTCTAAGATGATCACGATAGGTTCTGTCGGCATACACCCTAGAATCGACAGAGCGAACTGCGAACTTTACCCCCACCTACTGCCTCAGTTCTTGCCTTTCGTTCGCTGGATGCGGGCCGGGCTGGAGACCCTTGTCGGCCGGCGCTGCGAGTGTCGGGGCGTCGCCGCGGGTCATCCGCCCGGCGCTGCGGGTCATAATGGAGGGATGGTCAGATCTGTTGCGCTTGCGACGGTGCTGCTGTCCGCGCTTTCGGGGAGCTTGCCGGCCGCGCCGCCCGCCGTTTCGAACCGGGCGCCCGCCGTAGACGACATCGGTTATCTGCCGAGAGAGGGAGTCGCCGCCGCCACCAACCCGCCCGCGCTGGCATGGCTGCCGGAACCGGGGGCCGCCGGTTACGCGGTCCAGTTGGCCCGCGATGCGCAGTTCGAGCGGGGCGTCATCACCATCCCCCGCACCCCGTGGGTACTCTATACCCACACTGCGGTGATGGAGCCGGGGGTGTGGTACTGGCGTTACGCCTGCACGGATCGCGCCGGCGCGCGCGGCGCCTGGAGCCAGACCCGCAGCTTCCGTATCGCCGCCGATGCCACGCCGTTTCCCCGCCCCGATGAAGCGTTGATCCGCGCGCGCCTGCCGCGGCGGCATCCGCGCCTGATGCTGCGGCTGGAAGAGGTGGAGATGTTCCGCGCCGCGCGCAAGGGGGCGCAGCGGGCGCGCTGGGAGGAGCTGGTGCGCACGGCGGAGGGGTATCTCGAAACCCCGCTCATTCCCGAGCCGCCGCCATGGACCGACGGCAAGTGGAATGCCGAGGAATGGCGCCGCAACTACGCGCAGGGCAGCAAGGCATCGGAGATTGCCGTTACGCTCGCCTTCTGCTATATGCTTTCCGGCGAAGAGCGCTACGGCGAGGGCGCGCGCAAGTGGCTGCTGCACATTGCCACCTGGGATCCTGCCGGCAGCACCAGCATGGTGGTGAACGACGAAGCCGGCATGCCCATCCTCTACAACACCGCGCGCGCTTACGACTGGGCCTACGATTATCTGAGCGAGGCCGACCGCGCCCGGCTGCTCAAAATGGCGCGCGCACGCGGCGAACTGGCCTTCGACTGGCTGCACAGCAAACCCTTCGAGCAGAAGGCCTACAACAGCCACGGCGGCCGCATGTGGCACTTCCTGGGGGAGGCCGCCATCGCCTGGTACGGCGAGGTGCCGGAAGCCGCCAAGTGGCTCGACTACGCGCTCGCGATCTTCTGGAGTTGGTACCCCGCCTACGGCGACGAGGAAGGCGGGTGGGCGCAGGGCTACTCGTACTTTGCCTCCTACATCAATCGCTCGACATGGTGGTTCGATGCGCTGCGCGCGGCGCTCCAGATCGAGGGCACGGAGAAGCCCTTCTACCAGTACGTGGGGGACTTCCCGATGTACGTGGCGCCGCCCGGAGGCGCGCTGACCGGCTTCGGCGATTTCGCCGAGCGGCGTCCCGGCCCGAACGCCGCCGCGGTGGCCCAATATTTCGCCCGCGTGAGGGGCAAGCCGGAGTGGCAGTGGTACGCCGAGGGCTGGGGCCGGGGCGAAGGCGATGGCGGCCCGATCGGGTTCCTGCGCGCCGCGCGTCCCGTTCCGCCGCCGGTGAAGGCGGTCCCGCCGGCGAACCGTCCCACCGCCAAGCTGTTCCGCGGCGCCGGCTGGGTTTCGCTGCTGAGCAGCCTGATGGACGGCCGCGAAGCCGTGCAGGTGATGCTGCGGGCGGCGCCGCTGGGCAACATCAGCCACAGCCATGCCGACCAGAACGCCATCGTGCTGGGCGCCTATGGTTCGCCACTGCTGGTGAACACGGGCACCCGCCCGTGGTACGGCAGCCCGTTCTGCAAGGCGTGGTACTGGACCACGAAGGCCCATAACGCGCTCGAGATCGACGGGCGAGACCAGCCCAAGACCGCCGAGGCTACAGGCAAGGTGGTGGTCTTCGAACCGGGCAGCCGCTACGACTACGTGGTTGGGGAAGCCACCGGCTACGGCGCGCACGTGGAGCGCTACCGCCGCCACCTGGTCTTCCTGAAACCGGACGTGGTGGTGATCTACGACGAGGTGCGGGCCTCGCGGCCGGTGTCGTTGAAGTTCTGGCTGCACGGCCGCGCGCCGTTCACCATCGAGGGCGGCAGGATCGGGCTGACCTATGAGAACGCCGCGCTCCAGGGTGCGCTCGTGGCGCCCGGCGGCGTCGCCATCCGGCAGACCGACCGCTACCCCATCCCGCCGGAGAGCGGCCAAGTGCCGCCGGAGTGGCATCTCTGGGCGGAAACGCAGCAAAAGCACGCCCAGGCCCGCATCATCGCGGTGCTGGGGGTGGAGAAGGCCGGCCGGAAGATCCAGTTGACCGGCGTCGAGGACATCTCGACGGCCAACCGCACGGCCGTCCGTTTCCGGCACGCGGGAAGACCCGTCACTGTAGTTTTCAATACGGCGCGGCCGGCAGTGGAAGTCCGCCGCTAACGTCGGAGCCCCAGGGCTGGTCACAGCGGCCAAGGTGTGTCCAGCCCTTTGGACCTCCTTCGAAAAACCAGATTGCATTCTCACCCCGGTTGCAGTAGCCTCCCTCTATCGGCACCAGCAGGGGGCCTGCCAGGGGATGCACCAACTGAGCCGGCCACCAGGGGTGCGTGACAAAGGGGGGTGCAATGTTCCGATACACTTCAAGGAATGCGGGCGCGCGCGGCGCATGCCGTCTGCTCGCCATCGTGCTGCTATCCGGCAGTTCGCTTTTTGCGCAGGAAAGCCTGTCGACTTTGCGCGGCACCGTGACCGACGCGTCGGGGGCGGTCGTCGCGGGCGCGGTGATTACGGTCAACGAACAGGGGACCAACATCCGGGTCAGATCGCTGCGCACCGATAGCCAGGGGAACTACGAAATCCCCGGGCTGAAGTACGGCACCTACCGGCTGGAGGCCGCCATGGAGGGCTTCAGGAAATTCGTGGTGGACGACATCCGGCTGTCGAGCAGCCAGATTCGGCGGGTGGATGTGGTTCTGGAGGTGGGGGCCGTCGAAGCCGAAGTCACGGTGAGCGGGCAGGCGGCGGCCATCGAAACCGAGCAGGGCAAGGTTTCTGTGGACCTTTCCGGCCAGCAGTACAAGACCCTTCCCATTGCCGGAAACCGGTACAGCGGTACGGCGCCGGTGCTGGCCGCACTGCCGCACGTGCAGCCGGTGGCCGGAGGCGGTTTTTCCGGTGCGGGCTTCTCCGGCCAAACCGGCTCCCAGGTCCACATGGCCATGGATGGCGTCAAGGAGGAAACCCTCAACACCCAGACGGTGAACCTGGAGGCGGTGGAGGAACTGAAACTCACCGCCGTGAACAACACCGCCGAGTATGGACGCATCGGCTACTTCGATACCGTCAGCAAACGCGGCACCAACCGCTTTCATGGCGAGCTCTCGTATTACCAGCAGAACTCCGCCTTCAACTCCCGCTCGTTTTTCGAGCGGCAGAAGACCCGCGACCTCTACCACATGTTCAATGTCTCGGCCTCCGGCCCAATCTTTCGCGATAAGACTTTCTTCTACGTGCTGTGGAACGGGGAGCGGGTGCCCGGCCAGACGTTTCGCACCCGGAACGTGCCGTCGGAAGCCATGCGCAGGGGCGACTTCTCCCAACTGCTGGGTCTTTCCAGCCCGGTCGTAATTCGCGATCCGCTCACCGACCAGCCGCTTCCAGGGAAACGTGATTCCCACCAGCCGGCTCAACGCCACTACGACGCAGGTGCAGGAGAAGTATATTCCCGCGCCGAACACCGGAGGCCCAGATAACCTGGTGAATAACTTCGCCTGGGTGCATCCCTATCCCAGCGACCAGTTCCGCGCGGATGTTATCGTGGTTCGCGGCGATCACCAGCTTACAAACAATAACTCGCTGTACGGCAGGCTATCTACCTACCTGCCGCGCTACATTCTGCCCGGGAACTATCCGACCATGGCGGCGACCAGCCGGCGCCAGAGCCATTCGTGGGTCTTCGGGGATACGCACGTCTTCTCCCCGACCCTGGTCAATACCTTCACCTTCGGCGGCAATCGGAACGGGCGGGACGTCGGCATCGAGATCGACGGTTACAAGCCCCCCAGCGGCTACGAGGTGATCCAGGAACTCGGGCTTCAGGGACTCTACCCGGCAGTGGCCAACCTGGGCGACAAGGGCGCCGGCTTCCCGACGATGGCGATCACCGGCTACACCGACGTCACTCTGAGCCCCGGCGGGCGCAACGACCCCTGGAACTTCAACTTCGCCGACTCGCTGACCTGGTCCACTTCGCGGCACGTCGTGAAGTTCGGCGGCGAACTCCGAACCTACAGGGATTTCACCGGCGTAGTGCCGGCGGGCACCTACGGGGAGTTCAACTTCAACGGCACGTTCACGGGCAACGCCTACGCGGACTTCCTGTTCGGCATTCCCTACAGCAGCGAGCGCCTGGACCCCATCCTCGACCGGACACGCCGCATGAAGGAACTGGGGCTCTTCATCACCGACACGTTCAAGGTCACCAGCCGGCTCAACCTGGATATAGGGCTTCGCTGGGATTACTTCACGTCCACCACCTATGACGACGGGCTGATGTTCAACTGGGACCCGGCAACAGGGGACATCGTAGTGCCGGAGAATAGGCGCGATCGCGTCAGCGCCTTCTATCCTTCGAACATCAATGTCATCACGGGCGACGTGGTGCCCCGCCCCGAGCGCGGCAACTTCGCGCCCCGCATCGGGGTGGCCTATCGCCTGACGGACAAGACGGTCCTTCGCGGCGCTTACGGTATCTTCACCGAATTTCTGGGGACCTTCTCGCGCGCGCAGGGCGGCGGACCTTTCCAGATCGGCGAGACCTACATCAACTCCATCGAGAACGGGCAACCGCTGTTCCTGATGCCCAATCCCTTCCCGACCGCGACCGCCACGGCCAGCATCGCTTCGCAGAGCACCAGCGGCTACCCCATGGAGACCACCAACGGCTACATCCAGCAATTCAATGTGACCATCGAGCGGCAGGTCGGCGACGTGGGGCTGCGGTTGTCGTATGTCGGCTCCCGCACCAGCGGCTTCAATTACAACCTGTCGATCAACAAGCCCATGCCGAGCCTGATTCGCTTCTCGCAGGACCGGCGGCCCTATCCCCAGTTCGTGAACGCCAGCGTCGCGCGGACGAACGGCGAAGCGAAGTACAACTCCCTGACCTTCGAGGCCAGGCGCAGGGTGGGCTCCCTTACCTTCGATTCCTTCTGGACCTGGGGGCATAACATGTCCAACTACCTGAACCTGGAGAACCCCTACGAGCCCAACTTCTGGAACCGGGAGGCCACCACGCCGCGGCATCGCGTGGTGATCAACGCCCTCTGGGACGTTCCCGTCGGCAGGGGGAAGCGCTTTCTCGCCGGAACCCCCGGGGTGCTGAACCACGTGATCGGCGGTTGGACCATCGGGTGGCTGGGGGTCATGCAGACCGGGCAGTTCTTTTCGCCGAGCTTCTCCGGCAGTGACCCATCGAATACCAATAGCTCGGGCGGGCGTCCGGACCGCATCTGCAACGGCAACCTGCCCGCGGGCGAGCGGGCGCTGGGGCGCTGGTTCGACAGCTCCTGCTTTGCCGTGCCGCCGGCGGGCCGGTTCGGCAACGCCGGGATGAACATTCTCGAAGGGCCGGGAGTGCACAGCCACGCGCTCAGCATCACCAAGAGCTTCCCCATTACCGAACGGCTTCGGTTAAACTATGCAGCCATGATGTCGAACGTCTTCAACCACCCGAACTTCTCGAACCCGGCCAGCAATATCTCGGTGCCCGCGCAGGCGGGCGTGATCACGGGCCAGCACGACCGCTTCAGCGCGGATCGAAGCGGCCCGCGCTTCATCGACATGCGGCTGCGGCTGGAATTCTGAGGCGGACGACAGGGAGAAAGACATGAACGAACCGCGACTGAATCGCAGGCAGTTTACCCGGGGCGCCGTGCTGGCCACCGCCGCCGGTTACGGACGCGCCCGCGGGGCCAACGACCGCATCCGCGTGGCCGTGATCGGCTGCGGCGGCAGGGGATTGCTGCGAGAGGCGATCGGGCTGCGCACCGCGGCGAATGTCGAGGTGGCGGCCATTTGCGATACCTGGCGCCCGCAGCGCGAGAAGGCCGTGGCCCAGGCGAAGGAGCATACCGGCAGGGAACCGCTGGCCTTCGTCCGGTTCCAGGAGGTGCTGGCCAGGAAGGACGTAGACGCGGTGCTGATCTCCACTCCGGACCACCTGCACTGCGCCATGCTGATGGCCGCCATCCGGGCGGGCAAGGACGTCTACATCGAAAAACCGCTGGCCATGACGATGGAGGAGCTGAACGAAGCGGTGGACGTGGTGAAGGCCAGCGACCGCATCGTCCAGGTGGGCACGCAGGTACGGAGCTTGCCGCAGGCGGCGGCGGCCAGGCAGTTTGTCGCCAGCGGCGGGTTAGGCCAGCGGCTCAAGGCCGAGCAGTCGCGCAACGCCCACCAGCCGTACTGGTGGGCGCGCGGCCAGGCGCCGGTGGATGAGCGCGACGTGGATTGGGAGGCCTTTCTGCTCAACCGTCCCCGCCGCCCCTTCGACCCCAACCTCTACGCCGGCTGGTACGGGCACCGGGAGTTTTCGCGCGGCCCGCACGCCGGCCAGGGTGTGCATTTCATCGACCTGGTGCACTACGTCTTCGACTCGGGCTGCCCCAGCCGGGTGATGGCCATGGGCGGAACCTTCCGCTGGAAGGGTCCCTACGACGCGCCGGACTCGATCGAAGTGGTGCTGGAATATCCGGAGGGCTTCATGGTCCGCTACGGGCAGTTCTTCGGACTGGGCGCGGGCCGTTACTTGAAGTTCTACGGAACGCGCGGCTGGATCGACGGCTCCCGCTGGTCGCGGGACGCCGAGTGGGAGATCAGCGGCGAGGGATCCGGCGAACCGGACCGCATTGCCCCGGGCACCAAACTGCCGCGGGTGGAGAGCGCGCCGCACATGCAGAACTTCTTCGACTGCATCCGCTCGCGCCGGCAGCCCAACGCGCCGATCGAGGCCGGCTACTCCCATTCGGTGGCGGTCATCATGGCCGATGAATCCTACCTGCGCGGGGAGCGGATGATCTACGATCCCAAGACCAGAAGCATTCGGAAAGGCTGAAAGGGAATGGCGATGGAACGAAGGACTTTCCTGCGCGGAGCGGCCGGGCTGGCCGCCTCCGCGGCGCTGCCCGCAACCGGCGGCGGCTGGCTGATCGGCTGTTACACCCGGCCCTGGGACCGCTTCGATTACCGCACCGCGCTCGACGGCATGGCGGAGGCCGGCTACAAGTACGCCGGGCTGATGACCCATGCGGGCAAGAGCCGCACGGTGGTTTCGGTCGAGACCACCCCGGAGGAGGCCGCGGATATCGGGGGCGAGGTGCGGAAACGCGGGCTGACCCTGGTTTCCATCTACGGCGGGGATTTCGGCGCGGCCCGCGGCATGGAGGCCGGGATCGCCGGGCTGCGCCGCCTGGTCGACAACTGCGCCGCGTGCCGCTGCCCGGAACTGATGCTCGCCGGCACGTCGCGGCCGGAGCTGGCGGGACCCTATTTTAAGATCGTGGCGGAGTGCTGCGATTACGGCGCTTCGAAGGGCGTGCGCTTGAGCGTGAAGCCGCACGGCGGGGTGAACGCCACCGGCCCCCAGTGCCGCAAGCTGGTGGAGACGGTGGGGCACCGCAATTTCCGGGTCTGGTACGATCCCGGAAATATTCTGCACTATTCGAAAGGGGCCGTGGATCCTGCAGAGGACGTGCCGGCGCTGGACGGCCTGATCGCGGGGATGAGCGTCAAGGATTTCAAGCCGCCCGAGGGCGTCATGATCACGCCCGGCACCGGCAACGTCAACTGGCGCGAAGTGATGGCGCGGGCAAAGAAGGGCGGCTTCAACAGCGGCGCCCTGGTGGTGGAGTGCCTGTACCGCGGAGCCGGCGCCGACCTGGTGGCGGAAGCGCGGAAGGCACGGCGGTTCCTCGAGGAACTCACCGCGGCATAGAACCCGTCCTCCCGGTCAGCGGTACTGGCGCGAGATCCGGTACTTGCGCATGCGGGATTGGAGCGTGGTGCGCTTGATCCCCAGCTTGGCGGCGGCGCCATGCGGCCCGCCCACCACGCCGCGGCAGTCTTCGAGCGCGCGCAGAATGGCCTCGCGCTCGGCCGAGTGCGAGGTGTCCGAGCTGCGGCGCTGCTGCGAGAGAGCCGTGCCCCGCACACCCAGCTCCGGCATCGTCACCCGCAGGACGTTGCCCTTGGAGAGAATCACGGAACGCTCGATGACGTTCTGCAACTCCCGAATGTTGCCGGGCCAGTCATAGCGGCTCAGGGCGTCCAGCACCGGCACCGGGATGCTTTCGATGCTGCGCCCCAGGCGCTTGGCGTACTTCTGCACGAAGTAGCGGGTCAGCAGCGGAATGTCCTCGCGGCGTTCGCGCAGGGGCGGCACGTTCAGGGGAAAGACGTGGAGGCGGTAGTAGAGGTCAGGGCGGAAGCGGCCCTCCTCTACCATGGCTTTCAGGTCACGATTGGTAGCCACCACGAACCGCACATCCACCCGGATGGTGCGGGTGCCGCCCACGCGTTCGAACTCCTGGTCCTGGATGGCCCGCAGCAGCTTCGGTTGCAGCTCGAGCGGCATCTCGCCGATTTCGTCGAGAAACAGCGTGCCCTGGTGAGCCAGCTCGAAGCGTCCGATCTTCTGGCCCACGGCGCCCGTGAAGGCGCCCTTCTCGTGGCCGAACAGCTCGCTTTCAAGCAGGCTGGCCGGGATGGCGGCGCAGTTCACCTTCACGAAACTGCCTCCGGAACGGCCGCTCAGCTCGTGAATCGCCCGGGCTACCAGCTCCTTGCCCGTGCCGGTCTCCCCCAGGATCAGGACCGTGGCGTCGGTGGGAGCCACAATCTGGATGCTTTTCAGCACCGCCCGGAAGGCAGGTCCCTCCCCCACCATGTTTCCGACGTTCTGATCGGCGCGGATTTCATCTTCGAGGTAGAGCTTCTCTGTTGCCAGCCGTTCCTTCATTTCGGCCAGCTCGTGGTAGGCAATGGAATTTTCTACCGCGATGGCGACCTGCCGCGCCACCTGCGTGAGGAGGTCGATATCGTCGCGGCTCCAGGGTTCGTCGGTGATACGCCCGAGTTCCAGCGTTCCAATGGTGCGGTTGCGCGTCACCAGCGGCACCGAGCAGCCGGATTTGAATCCCATCTCGGCGGATACCCGGCAGTTCGGTGAAGGATACCGGTCGAGATCGGTTACATGTGCGACTACCGGCTTGCCGGTGGCCAGCGCCTCGGCCGCGGGCATGCCCCGGGGATCGATGCTGCTGCGCCCCGGTTCGAAGAGGCGGGGGCCGGTGAACTGCAGGGCGTGGACGTCCAGCAACCCTGTGCTCTCGTTCGAGAGCGTCAGCACCGCCACATCGTGCCGCACCAGCCGCGAGAGCTGCCTGGAGAGTTCGGCGAACAGCTCCTCGGAGGAGAGCTTGGAGACCAGCGCGTTGGTGATATCGAAGAGGATGCGCATGCGGTCGCGCTCGCGGATGAGCTGCCGCCGGGAAAGATGCGCATCCACCGCCACGGCGAACTCGCTGGCCATGCGCTCCAGAAAGGCCAGTTCCTCCGGGGTGGGGCGGAACGGCGCCAGGCAGCCGAAGCCGAAAACGCCGAGCCGGTTGGCGCCCGCGGTCAACGGCACGATACACATGGAGCGCAGCCCGGCGCCCAGGGCGGATTGGATCACCTCCGGCCAGCGGGTTTCCTCTTCTAACGAGGGGATCACCAGCGGCTGCTGACGAAGCCAGACCCATCCGGCCGGGCTCTGCTCCAGGGTGAAGTACCGGGGCGCCGGGTGCGCCAGCGGCTCGGAGGACTTCAGGGTATACTGCCGCATGCCGTTGCCCTCGGGGTCGTGGAGCATCAACGTCACGTATTCGAACGCCACTACCCGGGCCAGCGACCTGGCCACGCCGGAGAGCAGGCTTTCCAGGTCGTCGTGGCCGGCGAGAGAACGAGAGAGGACCAGGACCGCCTCGTAAATATCACGGGATGAGGCACCCACTACTCCGATCATAGCCGATTTTCACCTCCCGTTGGCGTCAATTGCCGTTGTGGCAAGTGCCGAAGTGCCGAAGCGCGGCTCCGGGCGGCCTGGGAGGCCGCGGCAGGCCGAAGGCCAACCTCACCTCTACTACGCACCTCCTCCAAACACCTTGTACAAGGTGATCACGTTGCTCAAACGCGCCAGCCGCAGGCCGATCAGGCCCTGCTGCGCCCCGTAGAGCGATCGTTGGGCGACCAGCACGTTCAGATAGCTGTCGATTCCCGACTTGTAGCGGGCCTCCGACAGCCGGTAGGTTTCTGCCAGCGAGTCCACCAGGGCCTTCTGGGCACGTTCCTGTTCGAGCAGCCGGCCTCTCAGGCTGAGGGCGTCGCTCACCTCGCGGAAGGCGGTCTGGATGGCTTTTTCGTACTCGGCCACGGCCGCTTCCCGGTCCACTTTGGCCAGGTCGACGGACCTGCGGACCCGGGGGTCGAAGATGGGCAGCGCCGCCTGGGGCGCGAAGTTCCAGGTCCGCGAGCCGAACTTGTAAAGGTCGGAAAGGTCGCCGCTCATAAAGCCGAGCCCCGCGGTGAGGGAGATGCGGGGGAAGAGCGCGGCGCGCGCCGCACCGATGTTGGCATAGGCGGCCCGCAACTGGTGCTCGGCGGCGAGAATATCGGGGCGGCGGAGCAGCACCTCGGAAGGAATGCCGGCGGCGATCTCCTTGAGCACGCGGTCCGGCTCCAGTTCCCCCGGCAGCAGGTTGCGGGGCACGGTGGTGCCGGCCAGCAGGTCGAGCGCGTTTTCGTAGAGCGACAACTGGGCGGAGTAGCGGGCGATATCGGCCCGGGCGGCCTCCACCTGGCTCTCGGCTTGGCGGAGTTCGAGGTCCGAAGCCATGCCCGCTTCGCGCGTCTGCCGGATGAGTTCGTAGGTGGCCTGCTGGGTTTCCAGGGTCTCTTCGGCCAGGCGCAGGTTTTCGCGGCCCGCGGCCAGCGCCAGGTAGCTGTCGGCCACCGCCGCCACCAAGGCGATTTGGGCGGCGGCACGAGCCTGTTCACTGGCAAGGTACTGCTCGAGAGCCTGGCTTTTTAGATTGCGGATGCGCCCGAACAGGTCCAGTTCCCAGGCGGCCGCCCCCAAATTTACGTGCTGTTCGGAGATCTGCGACTCGCCGGTGGGCGACATCCTGCCCGGCAGCCTGGCGAACTCTCTGCCGCCGACCGCGCTCAGAGTGGGATAGAGTTCGGCGCCTTGAATGCGGTAGATCGTCCGCACCTTCTCCACGTTGAGCGCCGCCATGCGCAGGTCGCGGTTATTGGCCAGCGAAAGCTCGATGATGGACCGGAGGTTGTCGTCGGTAAAGAAGTCCCGCCAGCCGGTAGCGGCGGGAACGAGCCCGTCCGGGGCCTGGCCAACGCTATCGGGCCAGGCCTGGGGAACCGGCGGCGCGGGACGGTTGTAGGCTTCCCGCTGCACGCAGCCGGAAAGCCAGAGCGTAGCGGTCGACAGGATCAGGATCAGTATACGATTCATGCTACTGTCCCTCCGCGGGGGCTGCCTCACCCGTGCCGGGCGTTGCGGCGTCCCGGCGTCCCTTGCGTTGCAGCAGTTGCACGGTTATCACGTAAAAGAGCGGAATGAAGAAGACGGCCAGGAAGGTGGCGGTCACCATGCCTCCCAGCACGCTGGTGCCGATGGCCTTCTGGGCTCCGGCGCCCGCGCCCTTGGCCAGCGCCAGGGGCAGCACGCCGAATCCGAAGGCCAGCGAGGTCATCACGATGGGCCGCAGCCGGAGCCTGGCGGCTTCCAGGGTGGCTTGAATTAGTGGAGTTCCCTGCTCCAGCCTCACCTTGGCGAACTGCACGATCAGGATGGCGTTCTTGGTGGTCAGGCCCAGGACCGTCAGCAGGCCGATCTGGAAATAGACGTCGTTGGGGAGGCCCCGGAGAGAAGAGGCCAGCACGCCGCCGATCACGCCCAGCGGCAGGGCCAGCATGATAGAAATGGGCACCGTCCAGCTCTCATAGAGCGCCGCCAGCACCAGGAAAATCACCAGGATGGAGAAGGCGTAGAGAATGCCGGCCTGGGACTGGCCCATACGCTCCTGGTAGGAGAGCCCGGTCCAGTCGAACCCGATGCCCTGGGGCAGCTTGGAGGCGAGTTCCTCCATGGCCTGCATGGCATCGCCCGTGCTTCTGCCGGGAGCCGGCTCGCCGAAGAAGTTCACCGCGGGGAAGCTGTTGTAGCGCTCCAGCCGCGGCGATTCGTAAACCCACCGGCTGCTCGCCAGGGCGTTGAACGGCACCATGGCTCCCTTCACGTTGCGGACGTAGAGATGGTCCAGATCGCCGGGCAGCATACGGTAGGGCGCATCGGCCTGCACGTAGACCCGCTTGACGCGCCCGCCCTGAACGAAGTCGTTCACATAGGCGCTGCCGAAAGCCGCCGAGACGGTCTGGTGAATGTCGGAGATGGGAACGCCCCAGGCGCCGGCCTTCTCCCAGTCCACGTCGGCCTGAAAGAGCGGCACGTCGTCCAGCCCGTTGGGGCGGACACCGGTCAGGCGCGGATCCTGGGAGGCCATCATGAGGAGCTGGTTGCGGGCCTCCATCAGCTTCTCGTGGCCCAGCCCGCCGCGGTCCTGCAACATGAAGTCGAAGCCGGTGGCCGTGCCCAGTTCCACCACCGCGGGAGGAGCGAAGGCGAAGGCCACGGCATTGCGCAGGCCCATGAAGGCCCGGTTGGCTTTGTTCGCCACGGCCCACACCCGCAGATCCTCCCGGTCCCGCAGGTCCCAGTCCTTGAGCATGGCGAAAGCCATCCCC
>JAWLGN010000382.1:0-4382 GCA_041685075.1 Bryobacteraceae bacterium | reverse complement strand
TTCAGGAACGTAGGGGCGGTAGCCCTTGGGCATAGAACATTATATATCGATTATGTTCTATTTGTGCCCACGAGTTGAATACTCAGACAGGCTCCTAGCCAGAACGGCTCGTCGTAATACTGGCCCAGGGCATCGTAGTACTCTTCCTTGCGTTCCTGGTTATAGTTATAGGCCACCAGGACGCTGGCGCCGGCGGCGTAGGAGCGCTGCACCCGCAACTGGAGCGCCTGGTAGCGCGACCGCCAGCCGCTGGTGAAGTTCTGGGTGATGTCGCCATAGTGCGGATAGGGCCGCAGCAGGCTCCCCCGGCTCACCCTCAGCGGGTTGCGCAGCGCCCCCGGAAAGGTCTCCGGGGTGAGGTATTGATAGAACGGATTGTCGATGTTCACCGAGAGCTGCGCCTTGTAGGTGTAGCTCAGGTTGGGATCGGCCATGTTGAGGTTGCGATTATGCGGGTCGATCTCGCGGCCGAAGTTCATGAACCAGGTGGCGTCCACCTTGAACTGACCGGGCACCTCGCGCATGATAGTGAAGTTGATGCGGTCGTTGGTGGGGGTCCGGAAATCCTGGTTCACAAAGGCGGGAGCGTTGCCTACGTTGGTGTAGGGTCCGTAGCCTTTTCCGATGACCGGCTGCAGGGGGTTGACGCCGGCCGGGAACGGGTCGGCCAGGAAAGCCTGGGGCCGGCCCTCCACCAGAGGCAGCGGACTCGAGTTGGCGGTGAAACCGGAGAAGTAGCCGGTACGCGTCAGGCTGCCCGCGATAGCCGAGATGGGCACCACGTAGCGCGCGAAGCCGATGTTGAGCGCGGTCTTGTCGTTGACGCGCAGGGCGAGTCCAGCCCGGGGCAGGAAGATGGTTTTGGAGGTCTCCCAAGCGCTGCGGTTCTTCTCGTCGGCAAAAACCCAGGCGCCGTTGAAAGTCGGCTTCGACAACGCCAGGAGGTCGTCCGGGATGGCCGGCGGGTTCTCCTGCATCAATGGATTCGGCGCCGTCAGGTCGAGATAGCGGGAGTACTGGTCGCGGCGGTCATATGGCCCCGACTCCCATTCGTAACGCAGCCCCAGGTTCAGGGTGATTCTGCGGGTGATCTTCCAGTCGTCCTGGACGTAGGCGGCGAAGAACGGAATGATGATCGACTGGTAGGGGATCTTGTTGGCATTGCTGCTGCCCGGGTTCATCGCTCCCAGCAGGAACGAGGCCCACGAATCGCCGGAAAGGGCCAGGTTCGGCGAGATATTGGTGCTGGCCGTGTTGGCGCCGTCGAAGATGAAGTTCATCAGGTTGGGATAGGTGCCGTCGCCGACGTGGTAGCGGTACTCGGCCCCTATCTTCAGGTAATGCGCCCCGCGCATCTGGGACATTTTGCCGCTGAAGGCATAATGCCGCGGGTGCTGGTACCAGTAGCTTCCCTTTCCGAAGGAGAAGTTGTTGCTACCCAGCCCATTGATCGAGATCAAGGGGTAATAGATCAGGGGGATATCTTCCAGATATGGCTTGTACCAGGGATTGTTGGGCCAGAACTCCGCCAGCCCTTCTTCGCCCACCGCGTACTTGGGGGCCGAGTAGTCGTCTTCGAGGGAGGCGAAGCTGCCGCGGAAGTTAAACACCGTGGTCGGGCTGGCGGTGTAGACGACGTCGCCCGCCACGTTGCGGGAGTTCATGATGCCGCCGTTGTCGTTGGGCATGGCCCGGGAGTTGTTGGGCGTGTAGTCCTCCTGGTCCAGGGTGGTCTTGAAGCGAGAGTAGCGGCCGAATACCTTCAGCTTGTCGCCGACGTGCCAGTCCGTGCGGTTGGTGATGTTCCAGTTGGTCATCGGCCAGGCGTAGGAGACCTTGAAGTTATTCGAGCCGGCCGCGTCGTCGCCGGGATTGTTGGGGCCCCACAGATCCTGGAGGATGCGCTTGGCGGTCGGGTCGATGCGGTTGGCCGGGATGATGTTCCCGGGGAAGGGCGTGCGCGAGGCGGTGTTCGTCGCGACGTCGAGCACCGTGGTGGTGGGATCATAGATGGGCTTCAGCGCGCCCGCCTTGGTGAGTGTCTGGGAAAAGTCGCCGGTGCGCTGGAGGTCGGTGATCATGGTGCGCAGGCTGTCCCGAGGTTCCTTGGTCCGCCAGCCTTCATAGGCGAAGAAGGTGAACAGTTTGTTTTTGCGGATGGGTCCCCCGACACTGCCGCCCCAGATATGATTGCGGATGAAGTTTGGAGTGCGAGTGACGTGGTTCTGGAGGGCGTTGAACTTCGGGTTGCGGCCGAAGTAGTAGGCGGTCCCGTGCACCTCGTTGGTGCCGGATTTGACCGATACCGAGAGCGTGCCGCCGGCCGAGTGGCCGAACTCGGAATCCACCGAGTTCTGCTGCACGGAGAATTCCTGCACCGCGTCCATGGGCGGCGAATAGGATCCCTTGGGTCCCACCTGGATGGGCGCGCCATCAAGCAACAGATCGTTCTTGGTGGTGGTGTTGCCGCCTACGTCCATCTGGGACGAGGACCACATGAAGAACGGGTTGCGCTCGGCTGTGTAGCGGTTGACGACCGCGGGATCCAGCAGTGCGAGCGTGAACGGATTACGCGCCTTCACCGGAAGGTCCATCAGCATCTTGCGGTCGATGGTTAACTCCCGGGTGGTGGTGTTGAATTGCAAGGCTACGGCCGAGGCTTCCACCGTTACGGTTTCCACGACGGTGCCGGGCTTGAGGTTGAAATTGACCGTCACGTCGGCGCGGGTCTGCACCAGCACGCTCTCCTGCACCTGCCGGGAAAAGCCCTCGAACTCCGCCGATACGTTGTAAGTTCCCGGTTCGACGTTATCAAACAGATAGGCGCCGTTAGCGCCGGAGACTCTGGCGGTCGATATTCCCGTTCCCGTGTTAAGAAGTGTTACTTTTGCGCCCGCAACAGATGCGTCCGAAGCGTCGGTCACAATCCCCTGCACGCGCGCGCGATAGTCCTGCGCAAGCATCCCCGCGGCAAAGACTACGGCTGTAAGTGCCAGTCTTTTCATCATAGAGATATCCTCACCCCCGTGTGGATCGGGATATTCTGATCGCGTTTGGCGAAGCTTGTCAAGAAGTAAGTGCAACGCGGCTGGAACAACCGTGCGGATAGCTACAGGAGAGAGGAGCGGCGCAGCCAGGCGAGCTTCAGAATCGCCAGTTCGGTGCAGCACTCGGCGAAGCCGCCGGCAAGCGCTGTTTCGAGGGCGGATCGTAAGGGCACCCAGCGCACCACGATGCGTTCTTCCGGGTCGTGCCGCGGGGCCACCAGGGTCAGACCGGTGGCCAGGAACAGGTGTTCGGTATCGGTGGTGACGCCGTTGTTAACGTCGGTCCGGCCGAGCGGAGTCCAGTGGCGCGCTTCCACTCCGGCCTCTTCCCGCAACTCGCGGCGCGCCACTTCCAGCATGTCGGTCTCGCCCTCCTGCGAGCCGCCGCGGGGAATTTCCCAGGTGAGCTTGCCGTGCGGATAGCGCCACTGGCCGACGAGCGCGATCTCGCCGGCGTCGTTCAGCGCCACGATCCCCACCGAAGGGCGGATCTCCACCACGCCGTAGATGCCTTCGCCGCCGTCCGGGCGGATGACGCGATCTTCGCGTACCCGGATCCAGCGGTTGGCATAAACCAGCCGGCTGCCCAGGGTGCGCCACGGATTGGTCATGGTTTCAGCTTACCGCCCGGTGCGGAAAGCCCGGCTACGCATAGATGTCCACCAGGATGATGACGGCCTCGCCGCGGCCGGCGTTGACGAGGGCGTGGGGCACGTCAGCGCGGTAGCTGGCGGAATCGCCGGCCTCCAGTTCGTCGGTATCGGCGCCGCTTTCGACTCGCACGCGGCCCTTCTGCACCGTGAGAAACTCGCGCGTGCCGCGATAGTGCGGGGCGCTGCGCAGGGCGCCGCCGGGTCCCAGCCGCACCTCGTAGAACTCCACGTCCTTTTCCAGGTGCAGAGGGGAGAGGGTGCGGATGCGGCACTGCGCGTCGGAGCGGTAGTGATAGGCCCGGTCGCCGGCGCGAATCACCTCTACGGTGGAGGCGGCGCCCGGGGCGGCCACCATGTCGTTGATTCCCACCCCGAAGGCATGGGCGATGCGCAGCGTGACCGCCAGGGTCGGGTTGGCCCGGTTGCGCTCGATCTGGCTGAGCATCGAGCGGCTGACGCCGGAGGCGTGCGCCAGGGTTTCGAGCGACCAGCCCCGCTCCGCGCGCATCTCCCGCACGCGCCGGCAGAAGGCCTCGCCATCCCCGCCGGCGGCGCGGCGCTCCGATTTCCTGCTTCGCGGCATGGCTTCCGAGTATCCATTATAGTGGAAGATTTTTCTTGCACGCCGGAGGCCGTTCGTTTAGTAGGGTGGATGACGTGTCCAGCATCATGAAAGCCCTGG
>JAWLGN010000381.1:0-4424 GCA_041685075.1 Bryobacteraceae bacterium | reverse complement strand
CCGCAACGAGTTCGAGTCGCCGGAGTCCCTGGACGAACTGCTGGCGAACGCCGCCTGAGGACGGCGAACGTCGGGACCGCGACTCCATGAAGGGCGCGAGCCAAGGCTCGCGCCCTTCGTGTCTCTACTCGCGGGAAAAGAGCTGTTCGAAGCGGGAGCCGGGACGAATGATGGTCTGGTTGCGCTCGGGGCCGTTGGAGACGCAGCCCACCTCCACGCCGATGCGCTCTTCGAGGAAGCGAATGTAGTCGCGGGCGGCGGAGGGGAGATCGTCGAAGGAGGAGACCCCGGCGGTGGACGTCTTCCAGCCGGGCAGGCACTCGTAGACGGGCTCGACGGCGGCGATCTCGCCGGAGGTGGGGGGCATGTCGGAGAGCACCCGGGAGCCGGCCTGGTAGTCCACGCAGACGGGGATGGTTTCGAACTCGTCGAGCACGTCCAGCTTGGTGATGACCAGGCTGTCGAAGCCGTTGATCATGGCGGTGTAGCGCAGCAGCGGCACGTCGAACCAGCCGCAGCGGCGCGGGCGGCCGGTGACGGAGCCGAACTCGCGGCCGCGGTTGCGCATCAGGTCGCCGCCCTGGTCGTGGACCTCGGTGGGGAAGGGCCCGCCGCCCACGCGCGTGACATAGGCCTTGGAGATGCCCACCACGCCTCCGATGCGGGTGGGAGGCACGCCGGTGCCGGTGCAGGCGCCTCCGGCGCTGGCGCTGGAAGAGGTGACGAACGGATAGGTGCCGTGGTCGATGTCCAGCATGGTGCCCTGGGCGCCTTCAAACAGCACGCTGCGGCCTTCCCGGATGGAGCGGTTGAGCAGCGTGGCGGTGTCCACCACCATGGGGCGGATGCGCTCGGCGAAGCTCTCGTACTGGCGGCGGATGGCGGCCAGGTCGAGTTCTTCCGCGATGCCCAGAGCGCGGGCGATGATCATCTTCTCCGAGGCCAGGGCGTCGTAGCGCTCGGCAAAGCGCTGCGGGTCGAGCAACTCCGCGATGCGGATGCCGCGGCGCCCGATTTTATCCTCGTAGCACGGGCCGATGCCGCGCGACGTGGTGCCGATGGAAACGCGCCCCGGGCGGCCCTCCGACATCTTCTCCATCATGCGGTGGCAGGGGAACAGCACGTGCGCGCGGTTGCTGATGAACAGGTGGCCGGCCACGTCCACGCCGCCCTGCTCGAGCATCTCGATCTCCGCAAGCAGCGCGGCGGGATCGATCACCAGCCCGTTGCCGATCACCGCCTGCTTCCCGGAACGGAGAATCCCGCTGGGCACCAGCTTCAGGATGAACCGCCGGTCCCCGATCAGGACCGTGTGGCCGGCGTTGTGGCCACCCTGGTAGCGTGCCACGATGTCGAAGCGATCCGAAAGCAGATCGACGATCTTGCCCTTGCCCTCATCGCCCCATTGGGCCCCTAGAACGATAACGTTTCTCATGCGTACCAAGCCGTCTCATTTTACCGCATACGGGCGCCGCCCGCCTTCCACGAGCGCGCCATTACGGATGCGATGCTCTTTTTTGCCCGGCGCTCCCGGCGTGTTACCCTGATGGTTTGATGCGGCTTTGCGATGTTTTCCTGAAGCTGGGCGAGGACGCTTTCGGCCAGCTCGTGCGGAGCATTTCCATCGGGAAGCTGAAGACCTATCAGCTCTACGAGGGATTCAAAGCATCCGGTCACCTGTTGAAGCTGAACAGCGAGGCGCTGCGCAAGGCGGCGCCGCGGTTCTGGAGCCGGATCGTGCAGTGCGAAGAGGAGTTCGCCAAAGATTTGGCGCAGGCGGTATTGGTTTCGCACCTGGACATGATCGTCGAGGTGCTGGACTTCATCGGCATCCCGCACGAGAACGGATTCTTCGACAAAGATCTGAATGCCGCGCCGTATTTCAACGAGGGGTGGCAGGCGCGCACATTCGAGCGATTCCGCGGCACTTACCCCGAACCGCTGCTGTTGTTCTACATCAACCACTTGGGGTGGGAGCTGGCCGGTGCGGAGGACGCGTTCCTTCCGGCGCCGGCCGGGGAGGCCTGACCATTCGGCCTCCAGCGTGCAATACTGATGTACGAAGCATGACAGTTTCCCGCAGCACCCCAAGCTCGCCGGCGGAGCCCAACTCCGCGCGGGAGCCTGGGCCCCGCGGGCCGGCAAGAGAACAGAAGTGGTTTGGCAGCAAGATCTTCCGGCCGGCCGGCGGTCCGCCGGCCGGAGATTCCGGCGGGGGCGGGAACTTCCGTGGCCTTCGCGGAGGGCCGGGATAGGAGGGGATTTGCCGTGGGGCATTTCACCCAAGGGAGTCGGAAACCTCCCAGCGTGTCCAGCCGGAAGTTTGGACCTGTCATGTCATGGGTGCCTGATTATGAACCAGTGCGACTTTCATTATTCTCATCTTTTGCCGCATAAGCCGGGAATTCTTCCCCTGGATGAGACGATTGTGAAGCAGTGCCGGCGGTGCGGAGCAACGTTCACCACGAAATCGCGGATTCGCAAGCGTTGCGACGCATGCCAGGAGGTTGTGTCGCTGGAAAAGCAGAAGAAGGCCAACGCCCGGCTGAAAGCCCGCCGCGCGGCGAAGCGGCGGGCCGCACTGGCGGCCAAAAGCAACTAGTGCGGGGCAGGCCCTCGCGCCCGGACCGGGGCTGAGCCCCGGGCAGCCGGGGGCCACCCCACAGCACCGCCGGAGATCGGCCCCGATCCTACTCTCCTGCTAGAATAGAAGCTCTTCCCTCATGCTCGAACAACAGCTTTCCGAGCTGCGCTCCGGCGCCCTGGCCCGCATTACGGCGGCCGGAGCGCCGGAGCAGCTCGAACCGGTGCGCATCGACGTACTGGGCCGCAAGGGCGCGCTGGCGCGCATCAGCAAAGAGTTGGGCAAACTGGCGCCGGAGGAACGCGCGCGCGCCGGCAAACTGCTCAACGCCGCCAAGCAGGAACTGGAAGCGGCCCTGGAAGCCAAGCAGCAGCAGTTTCGCGAGGCCGCCCTGCGGGCGCGCCTGGACGCCGAATGGGTGGATCTGACGCTGCCGGCTCCGGGGCCGCGCCCCGGCAGCCTGCATCCCATCACCCAGATTCAGGAGGAGATCGAGCGGCTCTTCGTCTCCCTCGGCTTCGCCGTGCTCGACGGGCCGGAGGTGGAAGACGAGTACCACAACTTCGACGCCCTGAACCTTCCGCCCGAGCATCCCGCGCGCGACATGCAGGACACCTTCTGGCTGGCCGACGGGAACCTGCTGCGCACCCACACCTCTCCGGTGCAGGTGCGGGGCATGGAGAAGCTGGGGCTGCCGCTGCGCATGATCGCGCCGGGCCGCGTCTTCCGCAACGAGAGCGTGGACGCCTCCCACGAGCACACCTTCTACCAACTCGAGGGGATGATGATCGACCGCGAGGTCTCGGTAGCGCACCTGATCTACTTCATGAAGACGCTGCTCGCGGCCATTTTCCAGCGCGACGTGACGGTGCGGCTGCGGCCGGGCTACTTCCCCTTCGTGGAGCCGGGTTTCGAGCTGGACATCCAGTGCCTGATCTGCGGCGGGCCGGGCTGCCCGGTGTGCAAGCAGGGCGGCTGGGTGGAGTTGCTGCCCTGCGGGCTGGTGAACCCCAACGTGCTGCGCATGAGCGGCATCGATCCGGAGGAGTGGAACGGATTCGCCTTCGGGCTGGGGCTCACGCGCCTGGTGATGATGCGCTACGGGATCGACGATATCCGGCTGTTGCAGGGAGGAGACCTGCGCTTCCTCGAGCAGTTCTAGAGCCGCTATGAAATTCTCTTACAACTGGATGGGCGAGTTCGTCGAGGGGCTGGACAGGCCGGCGCCGGAGCTGGAACGGCTGATCACCATGAAGACGGCCGAGTGCGAGGGCGTGGAGGCCACGGGCGCGCTGCTGGACGAGGCCGTGGCGGCGCGCATCGAGTCCGTCGAATTCATCCCCGGCAGCCACAACGTGAAGGCCGTGGTGGATACGGGGCGCTACGGCGTGAAGACGGTGGTCTGCGGAGCGCCCAACTGCCGGCCGGGCCGCATCACCGCCTATGTGCCGGTGGGCAAGAAGGTGGTCTCCGGCATCGAGAGCGACGGCATGCTGGCCTCGGGCGCGGAGCTGGGCATCAACCGCGAAAGCTCCGGCATCCTGGAGATCGAAAGCCAGGTGGGAGCGCCGCTGCCCGGCTGCGTGCGCGACTGGGCCATCGAGATCGATAACAAGTCCATCACGCACCGTCCGGACCTGTGGGGCCACCTGGGAATGGCGCGGGAAGTGGCGGCCATCCTGGGCAAGCCGCTGTGCGACCCCGTGCGGCCGGAACTGCTGCCGGAGGGGCCCGGTGCGGTACGGATCGAAATTCCGGACTTCACGGTGTGCCCGCGCTACTCGGCGCTGGTCATCGAGAACGTCACGGTGCGGCCCTCCCCCCTGTGGCTGCAATGCCG
>JAWLGN010000380.1:0-4430 GCA_041685075.1 Bryobacteraceae bacterium | reverse complement strand
CCACCACCGGCCAGGGATCGTGCCGGTGGGTCCACTACCGGCGGGCAGGGTAGTGGTACTTTGAAGGCTGGAGGTGCCGTTTGCGACACCTGACCATGGGGCAGATCGCGGCACTGCTTTTAACGGCCGCCTCTTCGATTGTGGCTTCCGTGCCGCCGGGCATCGTGCGGGGAGACTTGCTCGAGTGCGAGATTGCGGAGGGCAAGGGTGAATTGAGCGTCCGCACCACCAGCCACGAGGTCTTCCGCTTCACCTTCGATCCGAAAACCTACTTCGAACGGGGGAAAGAGCGGGTCGAGGCCGGCGTGCTGCGTCCCGGCGACCTGGTGGAGGTGGTTTCCGACGAGTTGCGCGGATCCCTGCTGCGCTACGCCCGCACGGTTCACGTGCTGGACCGCGGTTCCCCGACGCGGCGACGCCCCTCCTCGCTCTCGCGGCTGCGCCCCTGGCGCAGCACGCTGGACAGTATTTTTCCGCGGGGCAACCTGACCTTCGCCGGCATCGTCTCGCGCCTGGACGGCGATGCCATGGTGCTGCGCACGCGGAACGGCGGCGAGCAGGTGATCCTCCTGCGCGAGGATACCCGCTACCTGGAAAACGGGATGGAGGTGGAGGGTTCGGCTCTGGCGCTCAGCCTGCGGGTTTTCGTGCGGGCATCCAAGAATTTTGAGAACGATATCGAGGCCCACCAGGTAGTGTGGGGTGAAATCCTCGCCCCGGCGCCGCGCTGAAACTGAGCTTCGTTTGCTAAACTCAAGAAAGATATGGCATCCAAGCAGAACGCCCAGGCGGAGCCGGCCAAGCAGCCCCTGCCACCCGTCGCCGTCTGGCTGCCGCCCGTCGCGCTGGCCTGGCTGGTGCCGGGGGGAGGGCATTTCCTGCTCAAACGGCGTGGCCGAGGCGGCCTGATCCTGTTCGCCGTGGCGGGCATGTTCCTCTGCGGGCTGATGATGCGGGGTTCCATGTTTACGCCCCAAACCGGCGATCTGCTCACCACCATCATCAACGTCGGGGGCTTTATCGCCGACGTCTGCAACGGCATTTTTTACCTCCTCACCGCCTGGCTGGGCTATGACCAGCCCGATACCGCCGGTCATGTCTACGACTATGGAACCAAGTTCCTGGTCACCTCCGGGCTGTTGAACGTGCTGGCCATGGTAGACGCCTTCGAAATCGCCGCCGGGAGGAAGAACTGATGCCCCGGATGACACTTTCGCACTTCGAGGCGGCTTTCCTGTTCGCCTTGTTCAGCTCCATCGTGCTGGCCGTGGTCACCAAGCATACCGACCGGGAGCGCCTGCGCTACGGTCTCTACGTCTTCGGCTGCTTCCTGGTGGCCCTGTTCGGCCTCGGCTGGCTGATGCGCCTGGGACACGGATAGCCCCGCGCGGGCGCGGTTGAGATATCCTGTATGGAGCCGTGACCCGGAGTTTCGCCTGCCTGCTTCTTTGCTCGTACGCGGCAGCCCAGAGTGCGCCCGAAGGGACGCCGGTGAAGGCCGCCGCAGCCGATTACCCCGCCCAGGCCCGCGCCGGCAAGCTCGACCTCGGGGCCGAGTACATGGTTCACAGCTTCTCCGGACACGGGCAGATGCACGTGGCGCGGGGATACCTGGTAGTGGAGGTAGCGCTCTACCCCCCGCGCGGGGAGGAGGTGAATGTCTCCTCGGGCGCGTTTTCGTTGCGCATCAATGGGAAGAAGCGGGCCGTGCTGGCTCAGAGTCCCGGGATGGTGGCGGCCTCGCTCAAATATCCGGACTGGGAGCGGCGCCCGCGCCTGGAAGCCGGGGGCGGGCTGGGAAACACCGGGGTGATCGTCGGCCGGCCGGAACCCGTGGAGCGCTTCCCGGGAGATCCCCGGACGCGCTACCCGCTGCCGAGGCCGCCGCGCGCTCCCGAACCGGAGCACCCCGGCGGGATCGAGCGCCGGGAGGCGCCTACGGCCGCGGAGATCGCGGTACAGTCGGCGCTGCCGGAAGGCCCCGCACGCGCGCCGGTGAGCGGGTTTCTCTACTTCCCCTACCGAGGCAAAGCCAGGTCCGTGAAAAGACTCGAACTGCTCTACGAGGGGGCCGAAGGCGAGGCGGTTTTGAAATTATTCGAACGCCGCTGAGAGAACTACGGGACTTCCGGTACCGCGCCGGCGCGGAACACCTCTGCTTTCTGCAACCGCGGCCTGTTCCGAAACATCATCGATACGCGTAATGCCGGAACGTATCGAGGAAGTGGTGATCCGTTCGGCCCTGATCCGGGCGGGAAAAGCCTGGGATGGACGGCCCTGGACCAGTTCGCCGACCGAGTTGCTGTTCGAGTTGGCCGGGCACGCCAGCGATCCCTTGAGCATGCCGGTCAGCCCGCGCGCGTTTTCCGCTTACCTGCGGCGGCTGGCCCCCACGCTTCCTGCCGCGGGGCTGGAGGTGCTCGCCTGGAAGAGCCGGGGAACGCGCCTGGTAACGGTGCGGACGCTGCCGGTGCGCCCCTGCCGCCGCTGCCGCGGCATCTGGTTCCGGCTCACCAGTTACCGGGACCGGATTCATTCGCGCTGGGTCTGCGGCCAGTGCGAGCCGGCCGAAGCCAATCCCACCCTGTGGCTCAACGTGCAGCTCGGCGCGGATCCTTACCAGGGGTACTGGCGCTCGCAGCGCCGCCCTGTTCCTCCTGCCATGAACGGGCCGGCTTCGGCCGGGAAGGCGGCCGGCGGCGCCGACCCCGTGCTGGCCGCCGTGCGGGATCTGCTGGACCACTGCGGGGAGACGCACCTGGGCCCGCTTTCCTGGATCGGCACCATGAGCGACCTGCTCCGGCGGGTGCGGGAAGCGGCGCCCCGCGCGGCGCTGCCCAAAACCCCCGAGCTGCTCTCCAGGAAGCTGCGGGAGAGCCGCGCCCAACTGCGCGCCCTGGCGGTGGAAATGGAGTTCCCCACGCGGAACCGCTTGCGGCTGGTGGCCCTGCGGCGCATTCCCGCCACGCGATGCGCGCTGTGCCGCGGCTCGCAGTTCTGGTTCGACGGCCAGGCCTGGCAGTGCGGGCGATGCTCCGCCCCGCGGGTCAATCCCTCCACCTGGTTCGACCTGGGCGGGTTGAAAGACCTCGCCGAAACCCCTGCCGACGCGGAAGACAGCGAATAGATCCGGCTTACGCCTGCCCTTGCGCTAAAGGGCATGCTCCCGACCGCCGATGGTATAGGTTCAATGAGCCTTGGGAGCAGACGACTGTTATGGATTGGCGAAACCGGCGCTCGAACGTGCCGGGAGGCCGGCCGGAACTTCGAAATGGAAGCTGTTCCCGGGGTGGAGGAGGCGCTGGGCCTGCTGGCGGTCTCCCGGGTAGCGACGGTGGTGGCGGTCTTCCCGATCGAGGGATGGAGTTCCGCCGAGGCGCTCGAGACGATACGGCGGGTGGCGCCGCAGGTGCCGGTCCTGGTGCTGGATGACTCCGCCGGCGCTCCGGAGGCCGTCCGGCTGGCCCGCCTGGGGGCTTGGCAGGTCTTTCCCTCGGACGTAAAACCGGAGGACCTGATCGGGGAAGTGGAGGCGGCGCTCGAGGACAGCCGGCTGCGCGAGCGGGCCGCGGCACTGCCCGAGGAGCCGTGGCGGCGCCTCCTGGTGGGAGAGAGCCGCGCCCTGGAGGATGTCTGCCGCATCGTACGGCTGGTGGGCCCGCGGCGCGCCACCGTGCTGATTACCGGCGAAACCGGCACCGGCAAGGAGATGGCCGCCCGGGCCATCCATGCCGCCGGGCCGCGGGGGCGCCTGCCCATGGTGGCGCTCAACTGCAGCGCGCTGCCGGAAAACCTGCTCGAAGCCGAGCTGTTCGGCCACGTGCGGGGCGCCTTTACCGGCGCGCTGGCCAACCGCGCCGGCCGATTCGAGCAGGCCCACCGCAGCACCCTGTTCCTCGACGAAGTGGGGGAGATGCCCCTCAGCTTGCAGGCCAAGCTGCTGCGCGTCCTGCAGGAGCGCGAGTTCCAGCGGCTGGGCAGTTCCGAGACCCTGCGTGCCGATGTGCGGGTCATCGCCGCCACCAATGCCGACCTGGCCGATCGGGTGCGCCGCGGGCTGTTCCGCGAAGACCTGTACTACAGGCTCAACGTAGTGCCGCTGCGCATGCCGGGGCTGGGCGAGCGCGTGAGCGACATTCCCCTGCTGGTGTGCCATTTTCTGGAAAAGATCTGCCGCGCGGAGGGTATCCCGCTGAAACGCATCGGGCGCGACGCCCTGGACCGCCTGATGCGCCACTCCTGGCCGGGCAACGTGCGGCAGCTTGAGAACGCCGTGGAAGTGGCGGTGGCGCTGAGCGGCGATCGCGGGGTGCTCACCGCGGCCGATTTTCCGCTGCCCGAGGCGCGGGCCGCCCGGCCCGCACCGCCGCGCGGCGCGCCGGTGATCGCGGTGCCGGACGAGGGCCTGGATTTCGAGCGCACCGTGGGTC
>JAWLGN010000379.1:0-4432 GCA_041685075.1 Bryobacteraceae bacterium | reverse complement strand
CCACGGACAACCGCAATTTCCCGTCCACGATGGTCTTCACCACGCCCTGTGCGGCGCGCCGGAGCGCGAAGGGGTCGCGCGAGCCTGTGGGGATCAGCCCCACCCCGAAGCAGCCGCGCAGCGTATCGACCTTGTCCGCGATGGAAACCAGTTGCCCTGCCCGGGAGCGCGGAATAGCGTCTTCCATGCTCTCCGGCTTGTAATGATCGTAGACGGCCTGCCAGACCGCTTCCGGCTCGCCCTGGGCGCGGGCGTAGAGGCCTCCCACCACGCCCTGGAGTTCCGTAAACTCCTTCACCAGCTCGGTGGTAAGATCCGCCTTGGCCAGCCGGGCGGCACGCTGGGCATGGGGGCCGCCCCCGAGTTCCTCCACCAGCTTCACCACCCGCCCGGTCTTCTCCAGGTACGATCCCAACCGCGCCTGGAAGGTCACCTGCGCCAGGTCCGCCACGCGGTCTTCCAGTTTCTTTTGCTGGTCGGTGTCCCAGAAGAAGCGCGCGTCGTTGAAGCGGGCCCGCAGCACCCGTTCGTTGCCGCTGCGCACCAGCCCGTCGGGATCGGCGCTGGTATTCATCACCGCCACAAACTGCGGGGCCAGCCGCCCATCCGGCCCGGCCACCGAGAAATAGCGCTGGTGATGGCGCATCACCGTCACCAGCACCTCTTCCGGCAACTCCAGGAAGGCCGGGTCGAAGCCGCCCAGAATCGGGGTGGGGAACTCCGTGAGATAGGTGAGGGTCTCAAGCAGCGCCGGGTCGGGGTTGACCTTCACCCCCAGGGCGGCGATGCCCTCCTCGATGCGGCGACGGCGCTCAGCGGCGGAGAGAATAACGTAGTTCTCCCGCAGCCGGGCTTCGTAGTCCGCGATGGTCACCGGCACTCCTGCCGCCCCCAGCCGCCTGTGGCCGTTGGTGAGGGCGCCCGAGCACACCCCCGCGATTTCGAACGGCACCACTTCGTCTCCCAGCAGCGCCGCCAGCCAGCGAATGGGCCGGATAAAGCGCGGGCCGTTCTTCGCGGTCCAGTACATGGTTTTGGGGAAGCTGATCCCCAGGACCACGCTGGGCAGCGCTTCCGCCAGGATCTCTTTGGTTGGACGTCCGTCAATCTGCCGGACGTAGGTGTAGTACTCGCCCTTCGGAGTGGCCTCGACCGCCAGGTCTCCCGGCTCCACCCCCAGCTTGCGGGCAAACCCCTCGACCGCCCTGGGCGGCGCCGCTTTTGCCGGCCCCACCACCCGCTCCCGGCTGTCCGGCTGCCGCGCGGGCAAGCCCGCGGCGCGCAGCACCAGCCGCCGCGGCGTGGCGTCCACCTGGATGCCTCCGGCCTCGAGCGCCGCCTTCGAGAGCGTCTCCTTGAACAGGCCGCGCAGGCTTTCGAGCGCGCCCGGAATCATCCAGTCGGGAATCTCTTCCGTTCCGATCTCCAGCAGGAAGGGCAGCCGGGGCGCGCTCATCGGGCCGCCTCCGCCGCCGCTGCGCTCTGCTGGTCCACCCAGGCCTGCGCCACCCCCACGGCCAGCCGCCGCACCCGCTGGATCACCCCGACCCGCTCGGTCACGCTGATGGCTCCGCGGGAGTCCAGCGTGTTGAACAGGTTCGAACACTTCAGCACGTGGTCGTAGGCCGGCAGGAGCGGGAAGCGCTCCCGCGCGGGCGCATCCGCATACGCCGCGATGAGCCGCGCCGCTTCGCCTTCGTGCAGGTCGAACAGCTTCCACAGGGTCGCCACGTCGGCCATTTCAAAGTTGTAAACCGAGAACTGCACCTCGTCTTCGAAACGCACATCGCGGTAGCTGTAGCCGGGCGCCCAGGCAATATCGTAGACGCTGTCGGTCTCCTGGAGAAAGGCCGCCAGCCGCTCCAGCCCGTAGGTGAGTTCCGCCGGCACCAGGTCCAGGTCGATGCCCCCGCACTGCTGGAAGTAGGTGAACTGGGTGATCTCCAGGCCGTCCAGCATCACCTGCCAGCCGATCCCCCAGGCCCCCAGGGTGGGGGACTCCCAGTTGTCCTCTTCGAACTTGATGTCGTGGCGCCGGAGGTCGATCCCGATGGCCTCGAGCGAGGCCAGGTACTGCTCGATGACGTCCTCCGGGGAGGGCTTCAGAATCACCTGCAACTGCTGGTGTTTGTAGAGCCGGTTGGGGTTTTCGCCGTAGCGGCCGTCGGCCGGGCGGCGGCTCGGCTGCACGTAGGCCACCCGGTAGGGCCTGGGTCCGAGCACCCGGAGGAAAGTCTCCGGGCACATGGTGCCCGCCCCCACCTCCACGTCGTAAGGCTCCTGAATAATGCAGCCGCGCTCAGCCCAGTAGCGCTTCAGTTTGAAGATAATGTCCTGAAAAGAATCGATCATGTTACAGGCGGACACCGCCACGCTGTGCGCCGCCTCCGGCTACACACTTTCCAGCACCGGCACGGTTACCAGCCGTCGTTCAATATGGCTTTCCATCTGCTGCACCAGGAACCGCCGCAGGTCCGCGGCAGTCTCCCGCCCCCAGCCGGACAGCGGTAACCGCCCGACCGGGCTGCGAAGCATCTCCCCGGCGATGGCTCTCGAAGCGGCGCTCAATGTCCAGCGGTTGCCAGCCGCCAGTTTCGTCCGGCACGCTTCGCACAGCAGCCCCGCGCAGCCCCGGCCGAAGAAGGCGTTCTCCCCGGTTGCGGCGCCGCACGCGGCACAAGCGTCCATGTCCGGCAGATACCCCGAAAGACGCACCGCCCAAAACGAAAAGTACAGCACGGCGCGCCATACGCGATCCGGCCCACCCGGCTGCATATCTTCCAGCATTGCGGCCAGCAGCCGGAACCACCGTTCGTTCGGCTCGGCGGGCGGAAGCAACTGTTCGGTCACCTCCGCGAAGTAGTCCAGCGCGACCCCCGCTTCATACTGCCGGAGCAGTCCGAATGGCGACCGGATCAGCTCACAGGAGTTGAGGTTCACCAGTTCCCTGGTCTCCCTCTGAAAGTACGACATCCTGACCTGCGAGAGCCTCTCCAGCCCCGCTCCGAACGCGCTCTTGGGCCGCCGCGCCCGCTTGGCCACCCCCCGCAGTTTCCCCTGGTCCCGGGTCAAAAAGCTGACGATCAGGTCCGCTTCCTTCAGAGGATACGTGCGGAGCACGATGGCTTCGCTGACACAAGCCGACACAACGTGGAAGTTTCAGAGTAACACAGAAGAAAATGCCGCGCCGCAGGGATTGCGGGCAGGCGGCGGCCAGGCGCCGGACCATGCCGGCGGGCGCGCCGCATCGCTCCGGCCGGCGCGGCGGCGCGCGTTACAATGGTGCCATGGTTCGGCTCCTGACCGCATGCCTGTTTGTGCCCCTGCTGGCGGCGCAACTCGCGACGGATGTCTTCAAGAAGGCCCCGCCCGCCGTAGAGAAAGCGCTGCGTGCCCGCATCGAGCTGTTCTATCAACTCCACGTGGAGGGCAAGTTCCGCCAGGCCGAAGCACTGGTTGCCGAAGACACCAAGGACTATTTCTATTCCTCGAACAAGCCCAAGTACGTGAAATTCGCGATCGACCGCATCGACTGGTCGGAGGATTTCACCCGCGCCAAGGCGGTGGTCGTGTGCCACATGTACGTCATGGTGCCCGGTTTCGCCGGCAAGCCCCTGCCCGTCCCCACCCCCAGCCTGTGGAAGTTCGAAAACGGCGACTGGTACTGGTACGTGGACCGGGAAAGCCTCAACATGACGCCGTTCGGCCGCATGAAGCCCGGGGCAGGCGAAGGGAGCATGGGGCTGCCGCCCCCGCCCTCCCAGGCCGATATCGAGAAGGTGCTCTCCCAGGTGAGCGCCGACAAGGCCGCCGTGAAACTCGACGCCGCGGCGCCTTCGAGCGATGCCGTAACCATCTCCAACCGCATGCCCGGGCCGATCAAACTGGTGGTGGAAGCCCCGCGCCTCCCCGGCCTGGAAGTGGCCGCGGAGAACGAAACCGTGCCCGCCGGCGCCACCGCCAAGGTCACCTTCCGCTACAAGCCCGGCGAGAAAAAGCAAGCCGCCCCGGCCGAGGCGGTCATCCGGGTGGAACCCACGGGCCAGGTCTTCCCCGTCAAAATCGCCTTCGCCAACTGAGCCGCGCTACCCCTCGCCGTTCCACGGCAGCGGTTGGTCCTGCCCCATCTCCTCCGGCTCCAGGGGGTGCAGGCAGAGGCTCTCCGTGATGACCTTGCCGCGCCACTCCTTCACAAGCGTTCTGTACGCCTCGCCCACCGGCCGGATGCGGCGGTTCAAATCGTAGAGCCCCAGCGGATTCACGTTGCCGTTCTGTTCCCGCAGCGACGTGTCCCAGTCCACCTGGTCGGTGAGGCTGTACCAGGTGAAGCCCAGAATCGGCACGCCGTCGTCCTTCAGCCGCACCATGTTGGACCACTCCTTCCACAGCCACGCCGGCGCGCGCTCGGCGTCCCCCAGGTTCGTCTCGGTGT
>JAWLGN010000378.1:0-4460 GCA_041685075.1 Bryobacteraceae bacterium | reverse complement strand
TACGACGCCGTCTGCATCTACGCTCACCGTCCCCTGGCCTTCCCTCTCGATGTCGATAGCGACCGCCGGCGGCGGCTGCTGGACCTGGCCCGCGAACTCGACCTCGAATTCGGCGCCGTGGTCTGCTGCAACAACTTCCTCGAAGGCAACCACGTGCTGGTCTACCAGCAGGAAAAGGAGATCCTCTACACGCGCGCCGCCATCGACATGGCGCGCGACCTGGGCATCGGGATCGTGCGGGTGATGGCAGCCTTCTTCGGCTACTTCCAGAACCCCTGGGCAGCCCAGGGCTATGGCGCCCCGGCTTTTGAGGCGCGCTCCCGCAGGGTCTCCCGCAATGAGGATTTCCTGGAAGCCTGGCACCAGGTCCGCCGCGCCCTGCGCGAGGTGGCGCTCTACGCCCAGGACCGCGGCGTGGTCCTGGCCCTCCAGACGCACCCCGAAATCACGGGCAATAACGAAGAGACCCTGGCCATGATCGAGGAGGTGGGGGTGGAGAGCCTCAAGGTGGGGCTCGATCTGCCGCTGCTCGAAGCCTTCGACCCCGATTTCGTCCGCCGCACCGTACACTCCATGCGCGGCCTGATGGTCTACTCCCACACCATCTCGCTGGCCAAGTCCTACACGGTTGGCGGCGCGCCCTACAGATGGGAGGAGGTCACCCCCGGCAGCCCCAAAGATACGCTGCCCTGGGAAGTCTTCCTCTCCGCCTGCAAGGAGATCGGCTACGACGGCTACCTGTCGCACGAGCAGTGCTCCCCCATTCTCGTCAAGGGCCACAAGCTGGGCGGCCTGGATACGGTGGATCAGCGCTATGCCGAAGCGCGTGCTTACTTCCGCGCCCTGCTCGACAAACTCGGCTGTTACACCGGCCACAAGCCCTCCGCGCTCGGCGCCGGCGCGTAGCGGGCCCCGCTACAGGACGAACTGCCTGCTGCCGTTGTCGTGCGGCCGCGGAGGCGTGCGCGCGGTCTTCAAGTACGCTTCAACGCGCTCGACGACGTCGCGGTGCTCCGCCGCCACGTCGCGCGTCTCCCCGATATCGCGCTCCAGGTCGTAGAGTTCGAGCGGCGCGCCGGGCCGTGCCCGCACCGCCTTCCACCGGCCCGTGCGCACGGCCTGCGCCAAACGGTCCTCCCGCAGACGGCGGCGCTGCCAGTCGTAGGTTAGAAACTCCCAGTAGAGAAACTCGCGCCGCGGCCCGCCCTTGCCGGTGAGGAGCGGCGTCATCGAGAGGCCGTCGATCCCCGCCGGAGGCTCGACGCCCGCCAGCGCCGCCGCCGTGGGCAGGAAGTCGCAGAACGACCACGGGTAGCCGTTTACCGCCCCGGCCTGCACGCGGCCCGGCCAGCAGACCAGCATGGGCACCCGGATCCCGCCTTCGTACAACTCGCCCTTTTCGCCGCGCAGCGGGCCGTTGCTGCGGAAGAACTCGAAGCCCTTGGCCTCGCCCTTGTGCGCGCCGTTGTCGCTGGTGACGAAGACCACGGTGTTCTCCTCCAGCCGGAAGTCCTTCAGCATTTCGAGCAGGCGGCCTATGTGGCTGTCGGCGCGCGTCACCATGGCGGCGTAGGTCTTCTGCCCCTCGGTCCACGGCTCCTTTTCGTAGGGCGCGGCAGAGGGTAGTTCGAAGCGGGAGTGCGGCAGGGTGGTGCAGGCATAGAGGAAGAAGGGGCGGTTGCGGTTGGCCCGCAGGAACTCGAAGGAGCGCTCCGCAATCAGGTCGGCGGTGTACTGCCCCCGCCGCCCCGCGGCGTTGCCCGGCAGTTCGTATTTGCGCTCGCCATCCCACAGGAACTCGGGATAGTAGCTGTGGGCGTGCACCTGGTGGAGATAGCCGAAGAAGGTGTCGAAGCCGTGGCGCGTGGGAATGCCGGTGGTGCGGGCGTCGCCCAACCCCCACTTGCCGAAACCGCCGGTGGCGTAACCGGCCTTCTTGAGCACCTGGGCCACCGTGATATCGTCCTCCCGCAGCGGAACGGTTCCGGCGTTGGCGCGCACGGGCGTGTGGCCGGTGTGGAGACCGGTCATGAGCACGCTGCGCGAGGGAGCGCAGACGGCGCCGCCGGCATAGCAGTCGGTGTAGCGGGTGCCTTCCGACGCCAGGCGATCGACGTGCGGCGTGCGGATGCGCCGCTGCCCGTAGCAGCCGAAATCGCCGTATCCCAGGTCGTCGAGCATGATGTACAGGATGTTGGGCGGCCTGGAAGCGCCCACCAGCGGCGCCGCCGCGGCCCCCAGCAGGGTTCGCCGGGTGATGCCGTCTCTCTCAGCCATGGTGATTTCACTGTAAACCACCGGTGCGCCTGCCGAAAAGAGAACAGAGGGGGCTGTTTGAGCCGCCTCCATACAGATCTACCGGCTCTCCGCCGATCTTACGGAGGGAGCTAAACGAGCAATCCATGGATTCAACCGTACTGACAAACAAGGAAACCGGCCCCGCGGCCAAAGCCGGGCAGCGTTCGGGCAAGTACCTGGTCTTTCACCTGGGGCGCGAGGAGTTCGGCATCCAGGTGCTGAAGGTTCGGGAAATCATGGGGATCCAGGACATCACCGCGGTGCCCCAGACGCCCGCTTACCTGAAGGGCGTCATCAACCTGCGCGGCAAAGTGATTCCGGTGGTGGACCTCCGGTTGAAGTTCGGACTCCCGGAGTTGGAGTATTCCCAGCGCACCTGCATCATTGTCGTCCAGGTGGCGGGTGAAACCGGCCCCTTGCAGATGGGGATCGTGGTGGATGGTGTCGCCGAGGTGCTGAATCTGGCGGAGGCCGATATCGAAGACACGCCCGATTTCGGAGAGGAGACGGCCGTCACCTACCTGCTGGGCATGGCCAAGATCAAGGGCAAGGTCAAAATTCTGCTGGACATCGACCAGGTCCTGACCAGCCAGGAGTTGCAGGGGATCGAGGCGGTTCTGCAGTAGGCTCTCCGGTGTGACGGTTACGCGCAATGACCATTGGAAAAAAACTGACCCTATCGTTTGCGGCGCTGGCCGCGCTGCTGCTCATCCTGAGCTACTCGTCGTTACGTTCTCAGGCCGGCATGAAGAATCGCTTCGAGGCGGTGGTTGACAGGACCGCCAGGAAAATCATCCTGGCGAACGTCATCAATACGGCCCAGTCCGACATGGTCGCCTGGCAGCGCGGGACCGTGCTGTACCACTACGGGAAGCAGACCGCGGGCGCCCACGAGGCCGCGCGCCGGTTCCGGGAAACCGCCGCGTTGGTGGAGAGGAACGTCGAGGAGATCCGCCCGCTGCTCGATACCGACGAGGCGCGCCGGCTGGTGGAAAGCACCAGTGAAGGCGTGAAGGAATGGCTGCGCGCCTTCGGCGAGATGGAGCGGTTGTGCGAGGCGGGCGACCCCGACGCCGGCTTCCGGCTGGCCATCGAGAGGACCACCCCGATCTTCAACACGCTGGCGCGGAACGCCGCGCGGCTGGTGGAACTGGAGAAGGCCATGCTCGACCAGGACCGCCGGTTGACCGAGGAGGAAGCCGCCGCGAACCAATGGTTGGCCTTCCTGCTGATCGCCGCGGCGCTGGGGCTGGGCCTGTTCGTGATGTACATCATCCGCGATATTTGCCTCACCCTCACCCGGATCGCCGGCGGCTTGCACGAAGGCGCCGAGCAGGTGGCCGGGGCGGCGTCCCAGGTATCCACCTCGTCGCAGGCCCTGGCTCAAGGCGCTTCCGAACAGGCGGCCTCGCTCGAGGAGACCTCTTCGTCGAGCGAAGAGATCAACTCCATGACGCGCAAGAATGCCGAGAACTCCCAGGCGGCGGCCCGGTTCATGGATGAAGCCACGCGCCATGTCGACGATGCCAACGGCAAGCTCGACCAGATGGTGGCCTCCATGAACGACATCAACGCCTCGAGCGAGAAGATCTCCAAGATCATCAAGGTCATCGACGAGATCGCCTTCCAGACCAACATCCTGGCGCTGAATGCGGCGGTCGAGGCCGCGCGTGCGGGGGATGCGGGCATGGGCTTCGCCGTGGTGGCCGACGAGGTGCGCAACCTGGCGCAGCGCTGCGCACAGGCGGCGAAGGACACCGCCGCGCTGATCGAAGATTCCATCGCGCGCTCCACCGAAGGCAGCGCGCGCCTGGACGAGGTGGCCGCCTCCATCCGCTCCGTGACCGAAAGCGCCCTCAAGGTGAAGACCCTGGTGGATGAGGTGAACCTCGGCAGCCAGGAGCAGGCGCGCGGCATCGAGCAGGTGGCCAGGGCCATCGCCCAGATGGAGCAGGTCACCCAGCGGACCGCGGCCAATGCCGAAGAGAGCGCTTCGGCCGGCGAAGAACTCAGCGCCCAGGCCGAAACCCTGCGGGAAATCATCGCGCAGCTCACCCTGATGGTGAGCGGCCGGACGTCGCTGGAGGACCAGATCGGCCGGAGCACGCGCCGAAAGAGCAGGGCAACCGCGGGCGGGCACGGCGCAAGCGCGGCCGGCCTGG
>JAWLGN010000045.1:0-25810 GCA_041685075.1 Bryobacteraceae bacterium | reverse complement strand
AACCCGAGACCTCCACCGGAAGCGGCCCATTTCGCTGCTCCAAGCCGCCTGTTTTCAGCGGCTCCCGCTACCGGCGTGTCTTGTCTTGGACAGCAGTGATCCTTACAAGATCACAGTATATTTCCGATGATATAAGAGTATTTAACTTGATGCGTGAGGACATGTAGGCAACCAAATCTCAGAATTTAAGGAGGATATGCCTTTGACTATGAGGACGCTCAGTTCGCTTTTCACACGGGCGACGCGAGGCGCGGTCTTGGTGTTTACAGTCAGCGCACTCTTGACCGTGCAGCTACCGGGGCAAACGCAGGAGGGCGGCGCTGTATCGAAAAGAATGCTGTACCGGCACTTTCTCGCCCATGTTGCGCTTCTGGATGCTGACACCAAGCCAATCAGCACTTTGGATTCGAGAAGGCCGATCGACCTATACCCCAGCCGGGTGGGCTTGCCTGCCGCCAAGTTCTCACAGGTGAGAGCCATCGCGCGGCATCTCGATGCCGCCATCCGCGCGAAAGATGAACAGGCAAGGGAAGTGATTCGGAGATTCCGTCTGTCGATTGCAAACCAGCAAACGTCGGGCGGGCAGTTGCCGCCTCCCCCGCCGGAGCTTGGCGATCTGCAACGGCAGCGCGATCAATTGATTCAAAATTGCCTGGATCTGCTCGCAGCCCAGCTTGGTCCAACCGACGCGGCGCGTCTTGACACATTCGTTGAGCAGGTGTTTGCGCCGAAGGCGCGCGTGCAGCGAGTCGCCATTCCGCGATCATACGATCCCGGGACAAATCCGTTACCCCCGTTGGAGAGGCAAGACAAATGACCGTGCGGAGGATTGAAATGAAGCTGGCGAGAATGATCATGCGGACGGCGTTGATGTTGGTGGCGGCGGTTGTGGCAGCTGCGAGCGCGCGGGCGCAAATGGTCTACGGAATCAGCGCCGTAGTCAACCTTACCGACACAACGATCAGCACCTACTCGGCAACAGAGCTTGATTATTGGGCGGACGCCTATTACGACGCTTACGTTGAGGGTTATCTGTTTCAGAACGGCTGGCTGTATGGATGGGGAAGCGCGAGCAGTGGGAGCTATTCAAACATCGCCTACGGCTATATGAACAAGCCGGCCATAGGCGGAGCTGTGTACCAGATCGAGAGCGACCACTATGTGGTGGCGGCCTATGCGTACACAGATCCCTACGGAACCCCCTATTTCAGCAATCCACTCGGATACTATTTCCTCTCCACCGGCGGAGGTTCAACGGATAACGCAATACCATTCGGGCCCGCCGACGGACCGACCTATGTAACCGTGCAATACGGCTATTTGGGCACGACGGCCGTGCGGGCCTATACGCCAACGGCGCTGCTGAGCAACGGTAGCTTGGCGAATGCTACGGCGGAATGGTCGTCGAACGGCGACGGGACGTACAACGTTAACGTCAGCGCTCCCGCGTACAACATCCTCGAAGAATACAACTTCCTGCAAGCGGCAACCGTGACTTCATTCCCGCCGTGCACCATCGGCGAGCCTCGGCTCTGCGCTCTCTGGAACGGCGTTCGAGTGTTGGCAGAGGTCGCGCTGTTGGCGGGAGCTGCCGTCCAGGGATTATACAACGTCTGGTCGCAACGCGTCCCTTGTCCGTACGGCTGGCCAGGCGATGACGGGGCGGTGGCTCCTGGACCTGACTGGACGTGGCAAGGAAACGGACCTCCCGGCAGTTCTGAAGGAAACTGGGTCAAGAATAATCCGAATGGCCGCCAGGAAAGCCTGCATCCCGATCTCAATCATCCCGCTCCCAAAGCCCCGCATTGGGACTACAAAGATCCGGGTGGAAAATGGTGGGATGTTTGGAAAGACGGCACAATGACGCCGAAGAAGTAGGAACAATGAAAGAAATTCAGTTGGAGAATAACGCGATTCCGCTGTTTCGCGAGCGGCTCCGGGGTAGCCTCGGCCTAGGCCCTTACTTGGAGCAGCACATCGCGGGCGGTAGCTTATGGGTGTGGGCACCTGAGGTGTCCACCCCCATCGACCTGGGCCGGCTCAACGAGGATATTTTTTACCCAGCGTCTACGGATCTTGAGTCTACGCTGACCAATGCGCTCCTGCGGTATTTCAAGACAGATCCGAGCGCGGTGCTCGTCGCCGATACCGCATACCGGTTGGAGCACGCGCGCCCGGACTCGCTCCAGTGGTTCTCGCTGGATTCCTTCCATGATCCCGGGCAGCGCAGAATTTGCGCCTTTCTAACAGGTGCCGCGGCGGATGAGAAGGCGGTTGAAGAGCTAGTGGCGGTCGCGAGTCCCTATCCGACCACTCTCGTTTTTACCTCCTTAACACACGCGGCGGATCTTACCCCAGGGGTCTATCTTGATCCACGGAACGCTGTTTTGCAAGACCTGGTGCAGGCAGTGAAGCACGTTCTTGTGGGGGTTTTCGACGAGCGAACGATGCTGATCTGGAGCAGTGCTGGCGCGCCTCCCCTCGCGTGCCTCGATGTGGACGCGGAAGGCCTGCACCGTCGCCTTTGAGAACACCGGCCGGCCCTGCCCGTTCCACTAGGCGAAAATTCCTCGAGGGCGACGGCGAGAGCGTAGGCGCGTTTCGAGTGCGGCGAGCGTACGCCGTCGAGCAGAAACGGCTAACAACCGACGAGTTTAAGCCCGATCCGATCATTGGGTGCGTGAGCCAGGTCCTGCCGGCTGCCGAGGTAGCGCTCGGTCGTCTGGATGCTGGCATGGCCGAGCAGCATCTGGATCTGCTCCAGCTCGCCAGCGCGCCGCCGGCGCCGCGGCAGAGTTTCGCGCACGTGCGCCGATAATGCCGAACGCGGCATTATCGGCGTTATGCCGAATGCCGGATTATGCCGAATCGCTCCGTCTGCGGCCCCCGGCGGGCCGCTCGGACCTGGATTGTGCGGACTGCGGTTTCGGGCCTGACCCTCTTCCACGAATACTTCGACGGCGATACCGGCCGCGGCCTCGGGGCCAGCCATCACACCGGCTGGACCGCCCTCATCACGCGCCTGCTACTCGACGCTGCCCGCGACCGTGATTTCGAACGGCGCTGATATACGGTCGTCGATGACGGCCACCACCGGCTGCGGGCCGCCGGCAACTTCCTTCGCCAGCAGAATCGTGATCGCGTACACCCCCGGGCTCGCCCTCAACCGGCTCCACCGCGCCTACGGGCTGGTGATCGATTCCGCCCACGTTTACCCGGACCCGCTCCGGCGCGACCGAGTCCGCCAGCATCGGGCCCGCGCGGCTGGGATCAAAACCAAGATCGGCAACCACAGCCTGCGGGCGACGGGCATTACCGATTACCTCAAGAATAACGGCACCCTCGAACACGCGCAGGCGATGGCCAACCACTCGTCACCGCGCACGGCGAAGCTCTGCGACCGGCGAGCAGATGAAATCAGCATCGATGAAGTCGAGCGGATCGGGATTTGAGGGATAGAGATCTTCGAGCTGCTATTCTGCCAAAGCTCCCGTAACTATGGGAGCAGAGTTTGGCAAAGCGGCCGAGGGTTCTTGCTAAATGAAACCTGGCCCTAAGCAATTGCATCTTGGACTGCTTAAGATGTCGTGCATCTATCTTTATGGTAATGCGGCCCGCTCGGGCATGGCATCAACACTCTTCGTTTCGAATCAGATCTACCGGAGGAAAGGGGCGAAAAATCTGCGCCGTCAATACTGTACTAAAAAACTTTTGGGCGCTTCCGGCTTCTTAGATTAGCAGGCCGCGGAAAAACGCCGATTTCTGGCGAAATCTGCAACCCGCATTATGTCGAATCAGCTGGACAGGCGCCCTGAAGCGCACGTGAAGAGGGTAAGTGCTTGTGACTGCGGCTCATTCTGCCCGCTTTCGCCGCGGGCGGGCACACTTCTCCCCTGGCTCATGCGGCATGAACCGGACGCGCCAGCAGATTCCGCATCCGCACCAGATTGTACGCCGCCGCCGCGAAGGTGAAGATCCAGCCCACCTTCTCGATTCCGCGGTGCCGCACGTTGCGCACCAGCGCTATCGTCTTCAGCCACCCGAAGCACTCTTCGATCCGCTTCCGCTTCCGCTGGCTGATCGCGTAGCCTTCGTGCCGCGTCGTGCGGCGGTCAATCGCACTGCCGTTGCCGCCCGACTCCGCGAAAAAGCCGCCGCGGACGGAGCGAAGCCCGACGCCTGGGTGTTTCACCAGAAGCGGGATCATGACAAGCCGCTCTGGGACTCCGGCGTCCGCGACGCACTCCACCAAGCCGCCCAGGACGAGGGTTGCGACTTCCCCGGCCTGGGACCGCACTCCTTCCGCCGCGCCAACATCACGTGGCGGCAGGAGGTCGGCGGCAGCGCCATCGAGGCATCCAAGATCGCCGGCCACGCTGACCTGGAGATGACCGGCGAGTACACCTTTGTGGCGCCCGAGCGGCAGAACGAGTTGACCCGGCGGATACAGCAGAGGTTGGCGACCGCCGCCGCCAAGTCCGAGGCAGAAGATCCCGTGCCAGCAGCACCGACTTCGGCGGAGGTTCCACCCGGCCTTGCCCATTTGCGGCCGGTCACGCCCACTCTTCAGTGATTCGCATCGGGACGGCCACTGCCACCGAGCACATGCCCACATGCCTGTGGTGTCAAGCCTATTCGATGAAACTGAGCTGAGGCCAATCAGGGATGCTGTTGTCGGCGATCCCAAACTCTCTCACGACGAGCCCCCACATCTGATCAAAGTCTGCGGAACCCGCAGGACGGGTGCCGTGTGCGAGCCACGACTGGTTCCGCTTTTCCAACGCTGGCTTCAGCCGCTCATAAACCTCTGGCAAGCGATGATCTTCTTGGAAGGGACTGTACTTCAGGGCGGAGAACGCTTTGGCGCAGCTCAACTGGAGGCAGTCTCCATCCACAAGGTCATCCGGGAAGGCCGAGCGCAGGTCGCCGGCCACACCACCACCGAGCGCGGCCAACGGAATGCGTCCGGAGGTCGCGCCGAATGCAGCGTGCAACCGGTTCTGAGCGAACAACTCAACGGCACGGTAGAGGCGGGCGATAGCGTCATCGTGACGACCCTGCCGATGCCGGCGACGGGCGTTGGCCAGCAACTCCGATAGGGAACACGGATGGTCCCTCTGGCTACGAGACTCGGCGTCCAGAGCTTGCACATGCTCTCGGAACTCGTGCAGCCAAGAGATCGCCTTGCTGTCGCCACGTTGCTCAAGGGCGACTTCAACCAGCCGCTGACACTGCCCCAGTTCGTTCGGCAACCCTCTGAACTGGAAGAGGTCCAGTTTGGCGAGGACCCTGCACAGCCGGGCAAACGCCTTCAGCGTCTCACTCCGCTCTGACGCGATTTGTGCGGCTTGGTCAAGCAGTTCGGCGGCTGCCTCAACGTGGCCTTGTTCGTACAATTGCGTAGCCAGTTCGCGCTGGCGGATCGCGATCTGCATCCAGGGATTTGGCCCCGCGATGGGTCGCTCGGTCCCAGCAATCACCGTTCCGAGGCCTTCCTTCTCGCGCTCCCCGGAAACATAGTGGTAGAAGGGAATCCGTTCGACAGCCGCCAGTGTGAGCGCGGCGCTCATCGGCTTTGTGCCACCTGTGAGGTCGAAATAGACCTCTTCAGACCGCAGCCGGCGGCGGTCCAGCCAGCCACTGAGGGCGAGGCGGATCTGCTGATAGCATGCGTTCAGGTCATCGGGATCGTCCAAACGGACGCACTCCCATTGCAGCGGGTAACCGATTGCCGGGAGGACCGCCTGCTCTACTTGCGGTTCCGACTTTTCCGAGACCACGAATAACGCACACTCGACTGGCCTGCGCTTCAAAGCTTCGATGATCGGCGCAGGTGTACCGCCCAGACTGAAGATCGCTCCACGTGGCATGATTCACCTTCTTCAATGGAGCTGCGCATACATGTAGTCCATACAGCGCTCCAAGTACTGGCGGCTACCTTTGAGATCGGGGAGGTGCGGACTCGGCAGAGCGGTCACGCGCACGCTATATCCCTCCGAGTTCCTGAGGAGCCGGAAGTACATGGGCGAGGAATGGCGCGAGTAGCTCCTGCCGGCAGGATGTCCAATCGCTCTCTGGTCTACGCCGCGGCGGCCGATGTTCCGCGGCAGTCCCAAGGCAAGCTTCTCTGACTTGCGCTTTTCACTCGACGTGAACGATCGGTACGCCGCACCAAGCTGATCGATAGCTGACCACAATTCACGGGACTTCAGCGGAAGCACGCCGAAAACCATATAGTTCAGGGGTGGGGATTCCGCCATGGACGCGCTGTACTGAGAGCCGGGGCGAACGCTGGCGGCCCGCGTCAGCACGTCTTTCGCAGTTGGCAACGGCAGACTAGGTCTCAGACCGCCTGAAAAGGTTCTACTAAACCGCGACAGACTAACGCGACGCTGGAGTTGGCGGCCGAATTACGCCGCCTGTGACCTCTGCCCCCCGGGAGACCTTTCTGGGGAGGCGGCTTTCGCCTGTGGTCGGGATCGTTTGGGCGCACCGATCCCAGCTTGCGATCTCCGAGCCGGTTGGACACCATCCATGTGTTTCGGGTGATTGGCCGCGTCAGCCAGAGTTGCGCGGCTTGTTATAGTGGAACGTCTTCCGGGCCTTCTTGCGCGTGAACTGCCAATTAATCTTGGTCCGCCTACGGTTGGTCTTGCAGTTCCAGGCCCGCGTTTCCCGCCGCAGCGTGCTCAGATCCGGTATCCGCCGTTTGCCGAGGCATTGCCGGGAGTACAGGCTGAGTTCGATCTCCGCCTGGTTCAGCCAGCTTCCGTGTTTCGGCGTGTAATGCACCGTGAGCCGGTCCCAAAGGTCTCCGCCCGCCCGCTCGCCGAAGGCGTCGGTCAGCGACTTGCGGCAGTGGATATTGAGGTTATCCATGACCAAGTGGATGGTCCGCGCGGCGGGGTATTGCTCGACGATGTTGCTTAGGAGTTGGGCAAACTGAGCGGCGGAGCGGTCCGGAGTCGCCGTGGTAAAGTGCCGGCCTGCCTTCGGCTCCACGACGCCAAACACGTTGGCCGTACCGCAACGCTTGTACTCGTTGTCCGGCCGCGCCGGTTTCCCGGGGCTAATCGGCCGGGGTGGGCGTACGTCGGCGTGCAATGAAATGGGCTTTTCGTCCAGACAAAGGACCGGTTCGTCGGCTTGGTAGGGCTTCTCATACGTCGCCAGCACGTCCTCCATCCTCTCGACGTACTGCCGATCCAGTTCCGCCACGCACCACATTTTTTTCCCGCCACGGCTTCAAGTCGTGGCTTTGGAGCAACACCCGGATTGTTTCTCGGCCCGCGTGGGGAACCAACTTGCGCTTGATGGCCTCCTCGACTATCAGACGGACAGTCCAACGCGCCCGCCCTGCAGGCGGTTTGCCGCAGACCATCGCGACGATGCGTTGTTTCTGGGAATCGTCCAGCAGCGGCTTGGCGCCCGGCCGTTGCCGATCGTAGAGAGCGCAATCCAAGCCGCCGCTGTTATAACGGTGAGCGATCTGGCGAATGGCTTTGGCAGTGAGAGGCAGTGCTTCAGCGACTCGCGGCGCGGTGGCTCCCTGAGCGAGCCCCCTGAGTGCGAGGGCGCGCAGTACGACGCGCACCTGCTGAACACCAGATCGCACCAACTTCTCGATACGGCCAAGATCCTTCGGCTTGAGTTTGAGGGAGACCGGGCGGCGCGCCATACCCTATGATGCGCCAAAACGGTCCCGAGCGCAATTGTTTTATAGAACTTCTTCAGGCGGTCGCAGACCTAGGAGGCACTCATGAGTGGGTTGGCGGAATTGCAGTCCAGGCAGGTGGTCGGGCGTTTGCACCGGCTGCGCGGTCAAGTCGAGTCGTTCACCAGGCACGCGCGAACCCTGAGGTTCACGTCATCGTCATTGGATGCCCGCCTGTTGCTCGAGGAGGCCGATAACCTGTTGCGCAACCTCAAGGCCTGCCGCCTCGAGTTGGCGCAAGCCGACGGGCAGGCCAGGTCGCTTTCGCGCCGCCTGTCGCACGTGCCCCCGACCGCGGGAGGGCCGCCCCCGGCGGCACAGTGGGGCAACGAGTTCCGGGCGGGATCCAAACAACTGATGGCGGCGATTCGCGACGCCGAAAAAGAACTCAGCCAGCTCTATGGGGCGGCCATGTCCCAGATCAACAGCCCCACCCGGACCGCCACTGTTCCAGGCGATCTCATGGACGTCATGATGGCGTTCGCCGAGCTGTTGACGCGCTGGCTGGAGCACCGCCGCCGCCAAAACCGCTGACGCCGTAGCAGATGTAAACGCGCGCCGCCCCGCGCTCCCGGTGATCTTAAACAGCAGCCGTTTCCGCGTTGCCTATTGAGACAAGGAGCAATATGCACAAGTTACTCGTCACTCTGCTCGTATCTACAACGGCTGCACTTGCCTCCGGAGGCGAGTTTTTCCCCCTGGAAACGGGCAATACATGGACGTACCGTGAGGCGTCCACCGGACAGTCATTTACCGTCAGAGTGGGACTGCCGGTGCTAATCGAAGATACGGTTTATTACTCGTTGCGCGGATATGTGGAGACTCCCGTGTTCGTCCGCTTCGACGAGAAGAATAACCAGGTGGTCTACTTCGACGAAGAGCGCCGGCTGGAGATCCCGTTGACGGTCTTCGCGCCGATGGAGTCCGGCTGGTGGCACGCGCCGCTGCGTCCCTGCGAGCAGGAGGGGCAAACCGCCGGCAGGCCCGGCCATTACACCGGCGCTGCCGGTCCGATTCCTGCGCTGGAAATCCGGTACCGCGCGTTCGGATGCGCGGACACGGGCGTGGAGCAGGAGCAGTTTGCCGCCAACATCGGAATGCTGCGGCGCACGGTCCAGACCATCGCCGGGCCGCGCGATTTCGACCTGGTTTTCGCGCGGGTCGGCCGCCTGCGGCTGGGCGCGCTGCCGGAGGCATCGTTTTCGGCCGCGGCTGCCCTGCACCAGAGGGCGGACTCGATCGAAATCACCATGCGGCTGGAAACTCCCGAGCCGGTGCGGCTCCGCTTCGCTTCCAGCCAGGAATACGACGTGGTGCTGCGGGACTCCCAAGGCGCCGTGATCTGGCGGTGGTCGGACGGGCGGGCCTTTTTGCCGGCGCGCCAGGAGCGCGTAGTGGCGGGTTCCTGGTCGGCTACGGTTCACATCCCGGCGCCGGTGAGCGTCGAACCCGGGCCGCGTGCCTACACCGTGGAAGCCTGGCTGACTACCGAACCGGGGGCGCCGCAATACGCCGTGACTCTTCCACTCATCTTCCCCCCAGGCGACATCACGCCCGCCGAACGCTAACGAACAGCGTCGGCGGGCGGTTGCCCGTTACCCCCCGTTACATCGGAGGTAAGGATGCACAAGAATTGCGACGAAATGGCTTCCTTTCACGAACTGCCGCAAGCTTCCTGGCGCGCCGAAGACTGGGGCGACATGCATGTCTCCTTCGAGACCTATCGCCAGGAAGTGGATTTTCAGCCTTACCTGGAAGGCCTTCCCAATAACCAGTGTGATTGCCCGCACTGGGGATATGTCATCCAGGGGAGGATGCGCGTGATCTATGGGGACCGCCAGGAGGAGGTCTCCGCCGGCGAGGCCTACTATATCGCTCCGGACCATTCCCTCATCGTGGATGCGGGAACGGAGCTCATCGAATTCAGCCCGCGCGAGGCGTTCGCTGCCCATATGCGGGCGGCGGAAGAGGTGGCGCGGGCGCGTGCGAAACCGAGCTGAGAGGGCGCCGGCTTTCTCAAGAGTGCTGGCCGGCGGGACGGGACTCGGCTTTTCGTTCCTCGAAGAACTCCCGCATCATCCGGCGCAGCAGCCCCACGCAGGCCAGCACACCGATCAGGTTGGGCACCGCCATCAGGCCGTTCAGCGTGTCCGCGATATTCCAGATCAGGTGCAGGCTGCCGGTGGCGCCCAGGAAGACAAAGCCGATCCATACCAGCCGGTACGGGGTTACCGCTTTCTGGCCCAGCAGGAACGTGATGCCCGTCTCGCCGTAGTAGGCCCAGCCGATGATGGTGGAGAAGGCGAACAGAATCAGGCTGACGCTCACCACCAGGTGTCCCCACTCGCCCGGCAGGCCGCGGGCGAAGGCGTTCGCCGCCAGCGCCGCGCCGGTCTCGCCGGATTGCCACGCGCCGGTGGCCAGCACCACGAAGCCCGTGATGCTGCAGACCACCATGGTGTCGATGAAGACCTCGACGATGCCGTAGGCCGCCTGCCGCACCGGGTGGTCCGTAATCGCCGAGCTGTGCACGATGGGCGCGCTGCCCAGCCCCGCCTCGTTGGAGAAGAGCCCGCGGGCCACTCCGTAGCGCAGCGCGGCCATCATGGTGGCGCCAACGAAACCGCCCGCCGCCGCATGCCCGGTGAAGGCCGATTCCAGCACCAGGCTCGCAACCGGCAGAATCTCGGAGGCATACCGAACCAGCACCACCAGCCCTCCGATCAAGTAGGCCAGGCACATGAAGGGCACCAGCAACTGCGTCACCTCGGCGATCCGCTGGATGCCGCCCAGGATCACCGACGCGGTCAGCGCCATCAGAATCAGCCCCATCGCCCAGTGCGGCACGCCGAAGCTGCTGGACGCGGCTTCCGCCACCGAGTTCGCCTGCACCATGTTGCCGATGCCAAAGGCCGCCAGCGCCGTCAGCAGCGCGAAGATCGATCCCAGCCACTTCATGCCCAGCCGCTTCGAGAGCACGTACATGGCGCCGCCGCGCATCGTCCCGCCGGCATCGCGCTCGCGGTAGTGCAGCGAGACCGCGATCTCGGCGAACTTCGTGGCCATCCCCAGAAAGCCGGAAACCAGCAGCCAGAAGAGCGCACCCGGTCCGCCCAGGAAGATGGCGGTCGAGACCCCCGCGATGTTCCCCACCCCCACGGTGGAAGCCAGCGCGGTGGAGAGCGCCTGAAACGGCGTCACCGATCCCTGCCCTTTGGCGGGGCTCAGGAGCTTGCCGAAGACCTCTCCGAAGGCAAAGCCGAACCTCCGCAACTGCACCGCCCCGGTGGCCAGGGTCAGCAACAGCCCGGTGCCCATCAGGAGAATCATCAGGGGCGCGCCCCAAACCACGGCGTTCACCGCGTCGTTGATTTTGGTTATTAGCTCCATGGGGAAAAGGCCATTATCGCGCGCTGCGTGTCTTCGCGTAAACCTGTGCCGATGAGCAACTTACCTGGGGGCGCGCAGCATTTCGCGGGCGGCGTTGTATCCCGGCGCCCCCATCACCCCGCCCCCGGGGTGCGCGCCCGAACCGCACAGGTAGAGACCCGCCACCGGAGTCCTGTACCGCGCCCAGCCCGGCGCAGGCCGCATCATGAACATCTGGTCCAGGCTCATCTCGCCGTGGAAGATGTTGCCGCCGGTGAGGTGGAACCGCCGTTCCAGGTCCAGCGGCGTGAGCACCTGCCGCTCCAGGACAACCGACCGGATATTGGGGGCGTACTCCGCAACCAGGTCGAGGATCAGGTCGCCGAAGGGTTCCCGCAGCGCGTCCCAGTCGCCCTCGCCGAGCGTGTAGGGCGCGTACTGTACGAAGATCCCCATGATGTGGCGGCCGGCGGGCGCGAGCGTTGCGTCGTACATGGTGGGGAGGGTCAGCTCCAGCAGCGGGCGTGCCGAGGGCCGGCCGTACTTGGCGTCGTCCCAAGCGCGCTCGATGTACTCCACCGACGGGCACAGGTGGATGGTGGCGCGGTGTTGTGGTCCCGGCGCTCCCGGGCAGGCGCGAAAATCGGGCAGCGCATCGAGCGCCAGGTTCACCTTGGCGGAGGTCCCCTCGATGCGCATCTTCCGGATGGCCGCGGCGAACTCCGGCTCCAGCTCGCGTTCCTCCACCAGCCGGAGGAAGGTGATCTTGGGATCGCACCCGGAGGCCACCATGCGGGCCGGAATCTCCTCGCCGCTCTGGAGCGCTACCCCGCGCACGCGCCCGTCGCGCACCAGGATGCGGGCCACCTCCGCGTTCAGCCGGATTTCGGCTCCGTGCGCGCGCGCGGAAGCGGCAGCGGCCTCCGCTACCCTTCCCATCCCGCCGCGCACGAATCCCCACAGCCCGCGATGCCCCGCTACCTTCCCCATGGTGTGGTGCATGAGGATGTAGGCCGTGCCCGGGGAACGCGGTCCGCCGTTGGCCCCGATGACGCCGTCGGTGGCCAGCGTGGCTTTGAACTCCGGGGATTCGAACCACTCGTCGAGATAATCCGCCACGCTCTGGGTGAAGATGCGGAGGAGCGCGGCGGCGTCGGCGCGTCCGAGTTGCATCATGCGCGAGGCGATGGCCAGGTAGTCGAGATAGTCGCGCGCCGTCGAGGGAGGGAGATCGGGCGGGGCCTTCAGGAGCAGCCACTCCACTATTTGCGCCAGCCGCTCCAGCCGCGCCTCGTAATGCGGAAACACCGCGGCATCGTGCCGGGAGAAACGCGCGATCTCTTCCAGGGTGCGCTGGGGATCCTGCCACAGGAACAGGTGCCGGCCGTCGGGGAAGGGGGAGAACGAAGCGGGGTCCTTGGCATCCACCACGTACCCGTAGCGCTCCAGCTCCAGCTCCCGGACGATGCGCTCCTGCATCAGCCCCGACAGATAAGCGGCCGTCGAGACGCGATAGCCCGGCCAGACCTCTTCGGTCACCGAGCAGCCCCCCAGCACCTCGCGGCGCTCCAGCACCGCCACCTTACGGCCCGCACGCGCCAGGTAAGCCGCCGCTACCAGGCCGTTGTGGCCCCCGCCGATCACCACGGCGTCGTACTGCATCCTTCCCCTCCCGCGTCAGGCTGCCTTCCGGAACACCAGCACCGCCAGCGGCGGCAGCACGATCGAAATCGAGTACTTCCGGTTGTGGCGGGGAACCGGCTGCGTGGAGACCGCGCCCCCGTTGCCCATGTTCGATCCGCCGAACAGCTCCGAATCCGTGTTCAGGACCTCCAGGTAGAAGCCCTCCTCCGGCACCCCGATCTCGTAGCCCTCCCGCGGCACCGGCGTGAAGTTGCACACCACCAGCAGAAAATCGCGCCCGTTCTCCGCCCGGCGGATGAAGGAGATGATGGAGTTCTCCACGTCGTGGAAGTCCACCCACTCGAAGCCCGTGTGGTGGAAATCCACCTCGTAGAGTTCGGGGCTGGACCGGTAGAGCCGGTTGAGTTCCGCCGCCAGCAGTTGCAGCTTGCGGTGCACGTCGAACTGCAACAGGTCCCACTGAACGGATCCGTTCCAGTTCCACTCGTCGCGCTGGCCGAACTCGCTGCCCATGAACAGCAGCTTCTTGCCGGGGTGGGTGTACATGTAGGCCAGAAACGCGCGCGCGTTGGCGAACTGCTGCCACTCGTCGCCAGGCATCTTGTTCACCAGCGAGCCCTTCCCGTGTACCACCTCGTCGTGCGAAATCGGCAGCACGAAGTTCTCCGTGAAGGCGTAGAGCATGCTGAAGGTGATGTTGTTGTGGTGATACTTGCGGTAGACGGCGTTCTGGCTGAAGTAGTGCAGCATGTCGTGCATCCAGCCCATGTTCCACTTCATGGTGAAGCCCAGCCCGTTCAGGTAAACGGGCTTGGACACCCCGGGGAAAGCGGTGGATTCCTCCGCCACCGTGAAGGCGCCCGGAACGGTGTGGGCCACCTCGTTGAAGCGCCGCAGAAAATCGATGGCCTCCAGGTTTTCGTTGCCGCCGAACTGGTTGGGCAGCCACTCGCCGGGCTTGCGGGAGTAGTCCAGGTAGAGCATGGAGGCCACCGCGTCCACCCGCAGGCCGTCGATGTGGTACTTCTTCAGCCAGAACAGGGCGTTGGAAATGAGGAAAGTGCGCACCTCGTTGCGCCCGTAGTTGAAGACCAGGGTGCCCCATTCGCGGTGCTCGCCCTTACGCCAGTCGGCGTGTTCGTAGAGCGAGGTGCCGTCGAAGAATACCAGCCCGTGGGCGTCCTTGGGGAAGTGCGCCGGCACCCAGTCCACAATCACCCCGATGCCCGCCTGGTGACAGTAGTCGACGAAGTGCATGAAGTCCTGGGGCGAGCCGAAGCGCGAAGTGGGGGCGTAGTAGCCGATCACCTGGTAGCCCCAGGAACCCGAGTAGGGGTACTCCATGATGGGCAACAGCTCGATATGGGTGTAGCCCATGCGCTTGACGTACTCCACCAGCTTCACCGCCAGCTCGCGGTAGGAGAGCGGCTGCCAGCCCGGCCCGCGCATCCAGCTTTCCAGGTGCACCTCGTAGATGGAAACGGGGGACTTCAACAGGTCGCGGTCGGCGCGGGTGGCCATCCATTCCGCGTCGCCCCATTCGTAGTCGTCCAGGTTGGCCACCACGGAAGCCGACTTGGGGGGCGTTTCGCAGCGGAAGGCGTAGGGGTCTGCCTTCAACTGCTGGTAGCCGGCGAAGCGCGAGCGCACGTTGTACTTGTAGGCGACGCCTTCGCCAAGATTGGGGATGAACAGCTCCCAGACCCCGGCGTTGCGCCGCCGCATGGGGTGGCGCCGGGTGTCCCACTGGTTGAAATCGCCCGCTACCGTGACATTTTCGGCGTTGGGCGCCCAGACGGCGAAACGCACGCCGCGCGCGCCCTCGCACTCCACGATGTGGGCGCCCAGCGTGTTGTAGGCCTCCTGCAGCGTGCCTTCCGAGTGCAGATGCAGGTCGAAATCGCTGATGATGGGCGGGTAGCGGTACGGATCGTCGAACTCGACTTCCGTACAATCGTGCAGCCGCGCCTGGAGGCGGTAAGGCTGCGGTTCTCCGGGCAGGGTGGCGCAGTAGAATCCGGCGGCATGCTGCTTCGCCATGGGGGTAACGGTGTCCCCTATCACGACAGCGGCCGACTCGGCGTGGGGAAGAAACGCACGCACCTCCCAACGCGGTTGCCCGCCCTTCTTCCTCACAGCGTGCGGGCCCAGAATGCGGAAGGCGTCTCCGTGATAGCCGCCTGCGATGGCTTCAACTTCCTCAACAGTCATGCGAACGCCTATCATTATTGCAGGTATGCTCGCTCCATATCACGCCTGGCCCAAAGCTGAGCTGCATGTTCACCTGCAGGGTTCTGTGGATCCCAGCACGCTGCGGGAGCTGGCGCCGGAGATTACGGCCTCCGAAGTGGCGCGGCTCTATGCGTTCGAGAGCTTCGGGGATTTTCTGGCGGCGTTCGCGGTCATCATGGACCACCTGCGGAGCCCGGAGGATTATGCGCTGGTGACGCGGCGGCTCGTCGAGCGGCTGGCGGCGGAGAACGTGCGGTACGCGGAGGTGATCATCTCGGCGGGGGCCATATTGTGGCGCGGCCAGGAGTTCGGCCCCATTTTCGACGCGGTGGCGGAAGCGGCGGCGGCTTCGCCGGTAGAAGTGCGCTGGATTTTCGACGCCGTGCGGCAGTTCGGGCCGGAACATGGCATGCGCGTCGCCGAGTTGGCGGCCGAGCGCAGGGACCGCGGCGTGGTGGCCTATGGCATCGGGGGAGACGAAGAGCGCGGCCCCGCCTCTTGGTTTCCCGAGGTCTTCCAATTCGCGCGGTCGGCCGGCCTGCGGCTGACGGCCCACGCCGGCGAAACCGACGGCCCGCAATCGGTCTGGGCGGCGCTGGAACTCGGCGCCGAGCGCATCGGCCACGGCATCCGTTCGATCGACGATCCCGCGCTGCTGCGCCACCTGCGCGACCACAACATCCCGCTGGAGATTGCGATTACCAGCAACCTGGCCACCAGGGTGGTGCCGAGCCTGGCGGACCACCCCGCGCGGCACCTCCATGAAGCGGGCGTGCCGTTGGTGCTGAACACCGACGATCCGGGCATCTTCAAGACCACGCTTTCGCGCGAATTCGAGCTGGCGGCCCGGCTGGGATTCAGCGAGGCCGATCTGCGGACCCTCGCCGCGAACGCCTTCCGGTATGCATTCGACGCGGCCGGCGGCGCCGGGGAGTAATCAGGCGCAGCCGGCGAGCGCGTTGCGGGGTGACAGGCCCGCGCGGCCACGGACGAACTGGAGCGTCGCTTCGGCCACGCGGCGCCCCAGATGGCGCGCGGTGGCGAGATCCGCTTCCGGAGGGGCCGCCTCGGGGCCCTGGTCGATGTTCGATTGCGCGCCGGCGCCCAGCCAGAAACCGAGCCGGTTCAAATCCGTCTCGGATCCGGCGGTGGAATTGTTTGCGGGCGGCAGGCCAAGGTTGATCCAGTGCATCCCGTGCTGCGCGGCGAAAAGAGCGATCTGCACCAGCGTTGCGAGCTTGTCGCCGGAACGGGAACCCGAGTTGGTAAAACCGGCGGCGATCTTGTCCTTCCATGCGAAGCCCCGCGCCATGACCGCGCGCGAGGTGGCTTCCTGGAAGGTCTTGAAGCCCGCCGACGGCCCGCCCATGTAGGTGGGGGCGCCGAAGATGATCGCGTCGGCGCGGTCCAGATCGTCCCATCTGCTCTCAGCCTCTGCAGTGCTGAGCAGCAGGGCTTCAACGCCCTCCACTTCCTCCGCGCCGCACCGGACAGCCTCGGCCAAACGTCGCGTGTGCCCGTAGCCGCTGTGGTAGACGATGGCGATATGGATCATCGGTTTCCACTCTCCCCGGCCGGTTGGAGGCCCAGGTGCCGCAGTTTTTCCGGGTTGCGTGTAACGTAGATGGCGGTAATCTTGCCGCTTTCGGTTGCGAGCGCCGTGGTCTGCAAGGTATCGCCCTGCTCGATGGTGATGAAGCCGGGCAGGCCGTTGATGAAGCCGTAGCGCACCATGCGTGACATGGTTTCGGCGAAGATACGGGCCAGGGCGGCGTGGAGTTCGACCACGGCGTCGATGCCGGCAATCGGCTCCAGCGCCGCCGGTTTCTTGCCGCCGCCATCGGCGTACACGGTGACATCGGCGGCCAGCAGCGAACGCAGCGACTGGATGTCGCCGCTGCGGGTGGCGGTGAAGAACGCGGCCGCCAGTTCCATGCCGCGCTCTTTGGGCACCGGGTGCCGGGGGCGCGCCGCGCGCAGGTGGGCGCGGGCCCGGCTGGCAAGCTGGCGGCAGGCCGCCGGCTCGCGCCCGATCGTCTCGGCGATTTCATCGAAGCCCACGTCGAAGACATCGTGGAGGAGGAAGGCGGCGCGTTCGAGCGGCGTCAGGCGCTCGAGGGCCATCATCAGGGGCAGGGTGATGTCTTCGATCTCGTCTTCTCCGGCCGCGACAACCGGTTCGGGCAGCCAGGGTCCCACGTAAGTCTCGCGCCGGCGCCGCGCGGATTTCAGTTGGTCGAGGCAAAGGCGCGTGACGACGCGGCACAGATAGGCCTCCGGCTCGCGCACCGCACCCCGGTCCGCATCCAGCCAGCGGAGGAAGGCCTCCTGCACCACATCCTCGGCATCCGCGACCGATCCGAGCATGCGGTAGGCGATGCGGATCAGCCGCGGGCGCAGCGGATGGAAGCCGGCGGCGGCCGCGCGGCCTGCGCTCTCCGAGGTCATGCCGCCTTGCGCGCCTCCACGGGATGCACCGCGCGGAAACCCACCTGGATGCGGTTCCATCCGTTAATGGCCACAATCAGCAGCGTGAGTTTCACCTGCTCTTCCTCGGTGAAATGCGCCCGCAGTTGCTGGTAGACGTCTTCCGGCGCGTGTGTCTGGTGCACCAGCGTCAGCGCCTCGGTCCAGGCCAGCGCGGCGCGTTCCCGGTCGGTGTAGAGCGGCGATTCGCGCCAGGCATCCAGCAGGTAGATACGCTCCTCGCTTTCGCCGCCCTTCCGCGCCTCGGTGGCGTGCATGTGCAGGCAAAAGGCGCAGCCGTTGATTTGCGAGGCGCGGATTTTCACCAGTTCCACCAGACTCTTTTCCAGGCCGCTCGCGAGCACGGTTCTGCCGAATTCGAGCCACCGCTGCATGAGTTCCGGTGCGGCGGCAAAAGCGTCCAGTCTCGGTTTCATTGTTTCTCGTCAACTCCTCATCAGAATTGGGACTTCTGATGAGATGACGAGACAGGCACCGCGGTTGTGACAGGCTCCGGGGGTGTCAGCGTATCCACATCCGGCATGTTATAGAGACGGTCGCGGACGGCTTCGCGCTGCCGGGCCGCTTCAACGGGGTCCAGTTCTCCCGCGGTGACGGCTTCGGCGAGCGCCACTCCCACCTCGGCCTCGCCGGCGGCAACCACGGCGGCGCCGGCGCGGCGCAAGGCCTCGGCGTCCCGCAAGTGGGTGCACCGGACCATCACCCGCAGTTCGGGATTGAGCAGGCGCGCCTGGCGAATGATCTCGGCGGCGCCCTCCACGTCCGCGCTCAGCACCAGGCTGCCGGCGGTGGCTATGCCGGCTTCGTCCAGAGTGCCCGCGCGCAGCACGTCGCCGTAGATGGCGGAGACCCCCGCGCTGCGGAGCCGGCGCACCGTGTTCAGGTTCAGATCGATCACGGTAACGGAGGCGCCGCGCTCTTCCAGCAGCCGCCGCACGATCTTTCCCACCGGGCCGTAGCCCAGCAGGATGCAGCGGCGGCGATCCACCGGCGGACGCTGTGCCGGCGCCGGGGCCAGCGGCGCAACCTGCGAGACGGACCCGCGGGCCCAGCGGTAGATGAACGGATTGAGCACGATCGAGATGATCGAAGCGGCCACCAGGGCGTTCCAGCCCACATCGCTGATCAGCCCCAGCTCGCGGGCGACGGTACCCAGGATGAAACTGAACTCGCCTACCTGGGAGAACGCCGCTCCCACAGGGACGGCGGTCGCCATCTGCACGCCCAGGAGGCGCACCGTGGAGACGGCGGCAAGCGGTTTCACAATCACCACCACCGCCAGGACCAGCGCGATGGGCAGCGGGGTAAGAAAACTGCGCGGGTCGAACAGCATCCCCACCGAGACGAAGAACAGCACCGCAAAGGCATCCCGCATGGCCACGGCATCGCTGCCCGCGCGGCCGGCGAAATCCGAGCGCCCCACCGCCAGGCCCGCCAGAAAGGCGCCCAACGCCATCGACACTCCGAACAGCGTGGCGGAACCCACCGCGATCCCCACGGCCAATACCAGCACCGCCAGGGTAAAGAGTTCGCGCGAGCGGGTCTTCTCGATCCGCTCGAGTGACCAAGGGATAACCCACCGGCCCAGCAGCACCACCGCACCCACCAGCCCCAGGACCTTGAGGGCCGCCAGTCCCAGCGCGGTCCCGGCGCTCTGGGCGGCGCTCCCGTCGGCGCTGAATACGATGGGCAGCACCAGCAGCATGGCCACCGTGAGCAGGTCTTCCACCACCGTCCAGCCGATGGCGATGTAGCCGATGGGCGCGTGCAGGTCGCGCCGCTCGGCCAGCACCAGCGCCATCACCACGGTGCTCGCCACCGAAATGGCCATCCCCAGGATGATGCCGGCCGTCCAGCTCCAGCCGATCAGATGCAGCAGTACCGCCAGCGCGAGGGTGGATGCCGTGCTCTGGATCAGGGCGCCCGGAATCACGATGCGCCACATCGCAATCATCTCGGCCAGGTGAAAACGCAGCCCGATACCGAACAGCAGCAGAATGACCCCGATCTCGGCGAATTGCTCGGCAATGACATGATCGGCCACAAAGCCGGGCGTGAACGGGCCGACCACCACCCCGGCCAGCAGGTAGCCGACGATGGGGGAAATCTTCAACCGGTGCGCCAGAAATCCAAAGACCAGCGCAGCGGCTAAACCGCCCGTCAATGTCATCAATACGCCCAGATTGTGCATATATGCCAGGTGTCCGGGGGAGCTGCGTTACGGACTTACGTGAACGCCTGAGGCGTTCTCAGGCGAAGAGAGAAGGCTGGCAAGCGGCAGGGGCTGCCGCGGAACCGCGCCGAAGCTGGAGATGGAGTTCTCGTTGACCAGGCCTCGTGCATGGGTGCCTTCGAAAAAAGCGAGAGAATGTCCGCCTGCCATGCTGGAGGGCGCGGGCAGGCAGGTCCTCGAACTCTAAAAATTAATTTTCGCACGACGTGCGGCAGTGCGGCAACGAAAGCCGCGCTGTTTCCGTGAAAAGCGAGGGTACGGGAGGATACTCAATGTTCGATATCGGCGCTGCGCAACTGGTCGATCACGGTGAAGGGCGTGAGTTCCGTGCCGGCCCAGTAAGCGGCGCGTCCCAGCATGTGGCCGGTAACCGGGGCGCTGATCAACTGGAGGATGGCGGCCAGGCACAACTTCAACGAGTCGGCCATGGTCTCGACCCTCAGGAGGGCGGCGGCGATGACCAGGAGCACCCCCAGCGTGGTCGCCTTGGTGGCCGCATGAATGCGGGAGTAGACATCGTCAAAGCGCCAGATCCCGGCGGTAGCGAGCAGAATGAAGGCCGAACCGCCGAGCAGCAGGAAAGCGGAGGCCATATCCGCCAGACTCATTGCGCGCCCCTGCGTTCGATGAACCGTGCTACCGCGGTGGTCCCGATGAAGGCGACCAGGGCGACTACCAGCAGCACATCGAGGTAGACGCCGGAACCGGTTCTGGCCGATTCCACCGCCACGCCGGCCACGCCGGCGATGAGCAGGGTGTCCACGGCCAGTACGCGGTCCGCCAGTGAAGGCCCACGCACCAACCGCAGGACACAGAGCAGGCCGCTGAGGGCCAGCGCCGCATAGCAGATGGTCGTCACGATTTCCATAGATCTTCTCTCACTTCTGCGGTTCGGTCGCCACCTGGGTCATCAGTTCCTCGCAGCGTTCGACGGACCCGGGCGGGCCGAAGCCCAGCAGAATACGCCGCTCCAGTTCGAGAATTTCGAGCCGGGCCTCGCGGAGGTCGTTCAGCGCCAGGATGTGTACGTACATGGTGGCGGGGTCGCGCCGCATTTCGAGAATGAATGTGCCGGGGGTCAGGGATACGGCGTCGGCCAGCAGCGTGGTGGTGGTCTCGGTAGCCCCCACCATCGGAACCGCGATGATGGCCCGCTTGCGGCGCACGCGCTCCGGCTGAATGACCGCCAGCGCCACCTCGACGTTGGCCTTGAGGAACTTCACGGTGAAGTAGAAGAGAAAGCGCGCGGCATACCAGGGGTGGAAGCGGCCCGTGGTTGCCGGAGGCGCGGGACGAAAGAACAGCAGCAGCCCAATGCTGATGGCCACCCCGAGCGCCACGTTCAACACCGAAAGGCTTCCGGTCAGCGCAATCCAGACAAAGAGCAGCCAGCCGAAAGCGGCGGCCCGCCTCCTCATTGTCCCAACACCGCCGCAATGTATGCCGCCCTCGGATCGAGCAGTTCCCGTGCGGCGTGCTCGCAGAGCCGCCAGATCGGCTGCGCCAGGATGCCGATCGCCACCGTTACCCCGGCCAGCCCGATGGTGGCGGCGTTCATGAGGCCGGGCGCCCGCAGCGGCCCCGTCCCCCGAGCCGATTCAAACGGAGGTTCCTCCTGTGCCTCGCCCCAGAAGATACCTGCCCAGATCTTGGTCATGGAGAAGAGCGTCAACAGCCCCACCCCCAGGCTGACGGCGGTCACCGTCCAGGCGCCGGAGGCGAATCCCGCCTGCACCAGCAGCAGCTTTCCGAAGAAGCCCGATAGCGGCGGCGTGCCCGCCAGACTCAAACCCGCCACCAGGAAGGCGATGGCCGATACGGGCGCGCGCCGGATCAGCCCGCCCAGGCTGCGCAGGGCGGCCGTTCCGGTCATGGTTTCGATCAGCCCGCTCACCAGAAACAGGGTGGTCTTCACGGGGATGTGGTGGATCATATAGAAAATGCCTGCCGCCACGCCGCCCACCGTATATAAGCCCAGGCCGAACAACATGTACCCGATCTGGCTGACGATGTGGAAGCTGAGAATACGCTTCATATCGTCCTGGGCGATGGCGCCGAGCACTCCCGCAATCATTGTAGCCCCGGCGGCGAAGAGCACGACGGCGGTGGTTACCTGGTCGCCGGGGAAGAGCAGCGTCTGGGTGCGGATGATGGAATAGACCCCCACTTTGGTGAGCAGGCCCGCAAAAACGGCCGTGACGGTCACCGGGGCGGTGGGGTAAGAATCCGGCAGCCAGAAAAAGAGCGGAAAGATGGCCGCTTTGATCCCGAAGGTGATGAACAGCATGACACCGAACAGGTCCCGTATGCCCGGTGCAAGGTCCTGTAGACGCACGGCGACGTGGGCCATGTTCACGGATCCGGTGGCCGCGTAGATCAGGGCGATGGTGGTCACCAGGAGGGTGGAAGCCGCCAGGTTGATGATCACGTAGCTCATGCCGGAGCGCACCTGGTCGCGTCTGCCCCCGAGGGTGAGCAGCACGTAGCTGGCGCTGAGCATGACCTCGAAGGCTACGTAGAGGTTGAACAGGTCTCCGGTGAGGAAGGAGGCGGTGACACCGGCGGTCAACAGGAGATAGAGCGGGTGAAAGTAGTAGGCGCTCTTGTCGTAGCGCGGCTGCCCGATGGCGAACAGGAATACGGCCAGCACGGTGATGAGCGAGATGGAGAGCAGCAGGGAGGAGAACAGGTCGGCCACCAGGGTGATGCCGACCGGCGCCCGCCATCCGCCGATGTGGACCACCAGCGGTCCCGCCTGGGCGGCAGCGAAGATCAGGGCCAGGGAGCCGGCCACGCTTCCGCCCAGTACCGCCACCCCGAGGACCTGCTGGATTCTGACGCGCCGCCAGATGGCGATAGAGAAGCCGGCGGCGACCACCGGCAGCACGATCATGGCGGGAATCACAAAATTCACAACTCCTCCTCGGCTTGGGGCACCTCGGCCGGGCGCTCGCGGGCCATGGCGGCGATGCGGCGGTCCTCGATGTCATCCTCGGCCTCGTCGTTGCCCGTGTGGGTCCAACTCCGGTAGGCCAGGGCGAGGAGAAAAGCGGTCATGGCGAAGGTGATAACGATGGCGGTGAGGATCATGGCCTGGGGCAACGGGTCGGCATAGGCGGAGATGGGCACCCCGCCGTTCACCAGCGGCGGAAGCCCGGCGTGCCCGCCGGCCACGATCAGCAGAAGATTGACCGCATAGGTCCACAGCCCCATCCCCAGCGCTACCCGGGTGAGAGTGCGGTGGAGCACCAGGTAGGTTCCGGCCCCGAACAGAACGCCTACGACGACCACCAGGGAGAGGATCATGAGACCACCGTCTCCTCGCGTCCCGCGGACCGCAGCAGGGCGGTAACCAGCCCGACCACCACCAGGTAGACGCCGAGATCGAAAAACAGCACGGAGGAGATCTCCACGGTACCGAAGACGGGAAGTTCCGTGGAGAAGAACAGGGCTTTCAGAAACTCATCTCCGCCCAGCCATCCCGCCGCACCCGTCAGGCCCGCAAGCATGATGCCGCTGCCGAGATAGAGTTCCGGCGAGGCCGGTTCGGCCCGGCGCGCCCTGGGAGTGCCGCCGGCGAGAAAAACCAGCGTAAAGGCCGAACCCGCCACGAGGCCCCCGATAAAACCTCCGCCCGGGTGGTCATGGCCGACCGCGAGCAGGACGATGGACACCAGCAGCAGGGTGTGGAAGAGTATGCGGACCGCGCCGTTGAGAATCGGCGACGGGCGGTAATGCCGGCGCGAAGTCTTCGGGCGATTCGCCCTGCCGCGGTCGCGCTGGGCCGAGCGAATCAGGCCGATGACCCCCAGCACCGCCACCGTGAGCACCAGGATCTCCCCAAAGGTGTCGAAAGCGCGGAAATCCACCAGGATCACGTTCACCACGTTATGGCCGTGCCCTTCCGGGACCGATTGCTCCAGGTACGCCTGCGATACCGGCGCGTGGGTTCGCGCGGCCACCGCAACCATGGCGGCGGTGGCCATGAACACCCCCACCGCGACGGACAGCAGCACCCGCGTGGTCTTCCATGTAGCCGCCCCGTGGGTTCGGAAGAGGGCGGGCAGGTGGCGCAGGATGAGGACGAAGAGCACCAGCGCCATCGACTCGACCAGGAGCTGGGTCAGCGCCAGGTCCGGGGCCCCCTGGATGATGAACATGAAGGCGATGCCATAGCCCACCAGGTAGGAGGAGACCACGGCGGCCATCCGGCGGGTGGCGCGGGTCGTCAGGATGGCCGCCACAATCATGAGGAGGGCCACGGCAAGCTGCATGGGGCGGTCCACCAGGAGCACTTCGGGGTGCGCATGAATCAGTTTCGCCAGGACGATCCCGGGACCCACGATGGCGATGCTCAGGATGACCACCAGGTACATGGGGAGCGAGCCGGTCTGGAGAAACCCGGTCAGTACGTCGGCCAGGTGCATGAACTCGTTGACCGCGCGGTCGTGCAGGCGCGCCCCGTCGACCGGGAAGCGGTGCAGCCGTTGAAAGATGGCCACCCGCCGCCGGAAGCGCCACAGGACGAGGCCGCCCGCGATGGCCGCGAGGGAGAGGGCGAGCGCCGGAGTGAACCCATGCCACAACGCCAGGGGTTCGGCCGGCGCGCGGGCGTCGAGCGAGCGGGCTGCGGCGACCACGAGATCGCTCCAGAGCGCGGGAGCGAGGCCCATCGCCACGCTGAACACGGCCAGGAGAGCGGCCGGCGCAAGAAATCCGCGGGCGGGCGCGGCGGCTTCGCTCACCGCGGCAGCGGTATCCAGGTCGCGGGGGTCTTTCGGGGCAAAAGCGCCCCACAGGAAGCGCGCGCTATAGGCGAACGTCAGGACGGACCCCGCGGCGATGAGCAGCGGCAGGAGCCACTCCCACGCGCCCCACGGCGCTCCGGCGAAGGCCCCGAAGGCGGCTTCTTTTGCTACGAACCCGGCCAAAGGCGGTAGCCCGGCCATGGAAGCGGCACTCAAGGCCGCCACGATGAAGCAAGCGCGGAGCTGTCTGTACAGGCCGTTCAGTTTCGCGAGATCCCGGGTTCCGGCCTGGTGATCGACAATGCCGGTCACCAGGAAGAGCGCCGCTTTGAAGGCGCCGTGCGCCAGGATCCAGGCGGCGCCCGCCAGGGTTGCCGCCGGCACTCCCGCACCGAACAGCACCATGAGGGTTCCCAACTGGCTGACCGTACCGTGGGCCAGCAGCAGTTTCAGATCGCGTTGGGCCAGCGCGCGCCATCCTCCGATCAACATGGTCGCCAGGCCGACCCCGATCACCAGCGGCCGCCAGAACCCCACATCGGCGAATGCCGGCGCCAGCCGCGCCACCACGTAGATCCCCGCCTTCACCATGGTGGCGGAGTGCAGGTAGGCGCTCACCGGCGTGGGCGCGGCCATCGCGCCGGGCAGCCTGAAATGGACGGGCACCTGGGCCGACTTGGCGAAGGCGCCAAACCGCACCAGCAGCAGCGCAAGCTCCGCGGCAAAGCTGCGCGGTGCGGCGGCGATCAGCTCCGATAAGGTGTAGGTGCCCGCGCCTTCACCCAGCAGCACGAAGCCGGCCAGCATCGCCAGGCCGCCCGCGGTCGTAATCAACAGGGCCCGGAGCGCCGCCGCGCGCGCCACCGGCGAGCGATCCTCAAAACCGATGAGCAGGTAGGAGGTGATAGAGGTGAGTTCCCAGAACAGGAACAAGGCAATCAGGTTATCCGCCACCACCACCCCCAGCATGGCGCCGCTGAACGCCACCAGCAGGGCCGCAAAACGCCCGATCTCCGGTCCTTCCCGGAAATACCAATAGGAATACGCGAAGATGAGGACCCCTATGCCGGAAACCAGCGCGATCATCACCAGCGCGAAGCCGTCCACCAGCACACGCAGATCGAAGCCGATCTCCGGGGCCCAGGAGAGCACCTCCACGACCGGGTTGCCGGCGAGAATTGAGCGGCCGTGCCAGGCGCCCCACACCACCGTGGCGGCGGGAGCCAGAGCGCCGCACCAGAAGACACCCTTGCCCAGGCGTCGGGCGAGCCACGGCAGCAGGAGGGCCGCGGCTAAATGGCACGCCAGCAGTACGATCACGGCCGGCGGCTCCACAACGCTCGCCGGCCGACACGTGCCCTGAGAGCGAGAGGTATGGCAGGG
>JAWLGN010000044.1:0-25857 GCA_041685075.1 Bryobacteraceae bacterium | reverse complement strand
TCGGAGGGCGGCCGGCGCGGCAACAACTTCGGCAGCTTCCTCGCCGCCGTGCGCAGCCGCAAGCAGAGCGACCTGACGGCGCCCATCGCAGAGGGAGCCATCTCCTGCGACCTGATGCACCTGGCCAATATCAGCTACCGGCTGGGACGCAGTCTCCGGTTCGATCCCAAGACCCTGACCTGCGTGGGAGACGAAGAGGCCAACCGCATGTTCACCCGGCCCGTTTACCGCGCGCCGTACGTGGTGCCGAAACTGGCGTAGGCGTTAAGGGGCGGACTGCACGATTCGCGGGAAGTCCACGATCGTGCCGCCCGCCTCGATCACGGCAAGGCAGCGCCGCGACGCGCGCTCGAGGGCAGCCGTATCCACCCCGCCCCACACCGGCAAGTAGGGCTGAATCTTGTCGAGGCCCTTCGCCAATTGGCGGGCGGCTCCGACAGCATTGCCGCGCTGGTGATGATGGAATCCAACGGCGAAATGGATCAGGCTCTGGAGGAACCGGCGCTGGGGCTCCCGCGCGCCGGTCCAGAGTTCTTCCAGCTCTTCATGGCACTCAAAAAACTCGCACCGGTTGAACAGTTCGATGCCCCGGTTGAAGCGCACTGAGTGCCGGTCCGTCATGCTCCCTGGCATCAGGCTACCGCAACAGGAGGTCCGGCGCCGATATGGAACAGAACGGCCGTGGGATGTCTGCGGCTCCCCGCCCCCCTCACCGCAGGGGGGTTGTCACCTTCAGCAAACGGGAATAGACTGAATCAGACTTATGCGATCCGGCCTGGGCCGCGGTCGCATGGCACAAAGAGGGGAGGGAGCGGGATGAAGCACACCTTCGCAGTGTCCATAGGCGGCGCTGCAGGACAGGGTGTGGCGACTCCGGGCAATATCTTCGCGCGCGTCTTCGCCCGGCGGGGTCTGCACCTGATCGCCTACAATGCCTACCAATCCATCATCCGGGGCGGACATACGTTTCTGACGATCCGCACCGGTCCGGAGCGGGTAACCAGCTTCGGCGACACAATCGATCTGCTGATTCCACTGAACCAGGACACCATGGACCGCCACCTGGAGCGTCTGGGCCCCGGCGCGGCGGTGGTTTACAACGGTGACAGCATCACGCCCGCGGGGGCGCCGGAGGGCGTGCGTCTCTGCCCGCTCCCGGTTTCGGAGCTGACGCACAACAGCCGCAACAAGGTGGAGCAGAACACCCTGGCGGTAGCCGCCGCACTGAGCATGATGGGGGTCGGATTCCAGTCGCTGGCCGACGTCCTGCGCCAGCAGTTCCGGAGGAAGGGCGAAGCCGTGGCCGCGGAAAACGTGGAGCTTGCCCGGGCGGCCTACGATTACGCCACCCGGCACTTCGAGCCGTTCGCCCGCCCGCTGCCCATGACCGAGCGGCGCTACGCGGTGCTCACCGGCAACATGGCGCTGGCCATGGGCGGCGCCGCGGCGGGCGTGAAGTTCTACTGCGCCTATCCCATGAGCCCCTCCACGGGCGTGCTCCACTGGATGGCCGCGCATGCCCGGAAGGCGGGCATCATGGTGCGGCAGGTGGAGGACGAGATCGGCGTGATCAACATGGCCATCGGCGCCGCTCACGCGGGCGTGCGCGCCATGTGCGCCACTTCCGGCGGCGGCTTCGCTCTCATGACGGAAGGGTTAGGTATGTCCGCCATGATCGAGACGCCGGTGGTGGTCATCGACGTCCAGCGCGCCGGGCCGTCCACCGGCGTTCCCACCAAGACCGAACAGGGCGACCTGTGGCAGATGCTGGGCGCGGGTCACGGCGACTATCCCCGTATCATCGGCACCCCCACGGACATCCTGGACTGCTTCCGGATGATTCCCGAAATGCACAATCTCGCAGACCGTTTCCAGTGCCCCGGCATCGTGCTGACGGACCTGCTGCTCTCGGAAGGCACCATGAGCGTCGATCCCGCGGACCTGGACTTCGACGTGGAGATCGATCGCGGCGAGATGATCACCTCGGCCACCGGCGCAAACGGCGGCGCCGAATACAAGCGCTACCTGTTCACCGAAAGCGGCGTCTCTCCGCGGGCCATCCCCGGCGTTCCGGGCTATGCCCATACCGTCGCTACCGATGAGCACATGGAAGACGGAGTGCTGATCAGCGACGAATTCACCGATACCACAAGGCGCCGCGAGATGATGGAGAAGCGCCAGCGCAAGGTGGCGGGGATCGAGGCCTCTGTGGCGCCTCCCGAGCTGATGGGAGACACCGATGCCGAGGTGACCCTGATCGGCTGGGGCTCCACCAAGGGCGTGATCCAGGAAGCCTGCGAGATCCTGGCTGAAGAGGGCATCTCCGCCAACCAGCTCCAGATCCGCTGGATGGTGCCGCTCCACGGCGAGGCGATCTTGAAGACCCTCGAGCGTTCCCGCCGCACCATCATCGTCGAAAACAACTATAGCGGGCAGTTCGCGCGCTACCTGCGCAGCGAGACGAGCTTCGTTCCCGACGGCTACATTCGCAAGTACGACGGAGAACCGTTCATGCCGCATCACATCGTGGATGCGGTGAAGGAACAACTGGCCGGCAGGACCACGCTGTCGGTCCCCACCCACGAAGTCAGGGTATAGAGGAGCGAACCATGGCGACAAGCGCACCGCTTACGAAAGTGACGCTGCCCGATATGAAGGGCAAGGTGGATCCGGACTGGTGCCCGGGCTGCGGCGATTTCGGGGTCCTGGCGGCGTATCAGAAGGCGCTGGTGGAACTGCAAATCCAGCCGCATAACGTGGTGACGATCAGCGGCATCGGCTGCTCCTCGAACCTGCCCGGCTATATCGCCACTTACGGAATGCACACGCTCCACGGCCGCGCGCTGGCCGTGGCCACCGGGGTCAAGCTGGCGAATCATGACCTGAAGGTGGTGATTACCGGAGGCGACGGCGACGGTTTCGGCATCGGCGGCAACCATTTCCTCCACACCATGCGCCGCAACGTGGACCTGCTCTACCTGGCGATGGACAACCAGATCTACGGCCTGACCACCGGCCAGACCTCGCCCACCAGCCGAGCCGGCATGAAGACCAAGAGCGCGCCGTTCGGCAACGTCGAGCCGCCCATCAACCCCATCGCGGTGGCGCTGGCCGCGGGCGCCACCTTCGTCGCGCGCGGTTTCAGCGGCGAGCAGCGCCACCTGGTGGATCTGATCAAGCAGGGGCTCCTGCACAGGGGCTTCGCCTTCATCGACGTCTTCAGTCCCTGCGTTACCTACAATCGCGACAACACCTATCCGTGGTTCAAGCAGCGGGTGAAGAAGCTGGAGGACGATGCTTCCTACGACCCGTCGGATTGGCTGATGGCGATGGAGAAATCGCAACTGTGGGGCGATGAAATCCCCATCGGCAAGTTCTTCCAGTGCACGGACCGGCCTACTCTGGAGCAACTCGAGCCGGTGCTGGACGAGGGCGGCCCGCTGGCGCACCGCGCCCTGCGCCTTCCGCCCGAGACGGTCGAGGAGTTCATCGCGGAACTCATGTAGCGCGCCCCGTGGCGCGGAACGGAGGGCGTATGGGGCAGCTCGATCTGGACGAGTTAGCCGAAGAACTCCGCAAGCGCGGTGTGGACGCCTGCCACGATTTCCTGTATAGTTCCCGCGGCTGCCGGGAAGGGCTGGACGTGGACGGCGAGTTCTTTCCGCTTTCAGAATTGAGCCTGCCCGAAAACCAGGAGGCGCTCGAGAGGCTCGATTTCGAAGCCATCAAGGCCCGGCGCGTGCGGACGTGAAACCGGCCGCCGCCGCTTACATCGTCACGACGATCTTGCCGGCGCCATCGGCGTAGCGCTCGGCCATGTCGAAGGCTTCGCCGATGCACTCGAGCGGGCGGGTGTGGGTCACCAGCGGAGTGAAGCGCGCCGGGTGCTCCACCAGCAGGCGGAAGGCTTCGTCGTTGTCGTGGTTGGAGCGGCGCACGTTGAGCAGCGCCGCCTCCTTGCGCCGCAGGTGGGAGAACTCCACGGGAGTGTGGACGCCGGAAGGGATGCCGGTGAGCAGCACGCGGCCGGCGCTCCGCACCAGGCGGATCGACTGGTTGATGGTGTCGTCTTTGGCGGCGCAGTCGGCGGCCAGGTCCACGCCGCGGTTGCCGGTTTCCCGCAGGATCTCGGCCACGGGGTCGACGGCGCGGGGGTCGAGGACGGCATCGGCGCCCGCCTGGAGCGCCATCTCGCGGCGATGCGCCACCGGCTCCACGGCCCAGACGCGCGCCGCGCCCGCCAGCTTCAGGCAGGCCACCGTCATCGCCCCGATGGGCCCGGCGCCGAAGACCGCGGCCGTCTCCCCCATCCTCACGGCGGCGAGCTTCAAAGAGTGCACCACCACTGCCAGCGGCTCAAACAGCGTCGCCTCGGCAAGCGACAGCTTCTCGGGAATGGGCGCCAGGTTGCGCTCCGGAACGACGGCGAACTCGCGGAAGAAACCGGGGTTGCCCGGCGTGCTCAGGAAACGGATGTTGTCGCAGAGGTTGTGCTGCCCGGCGCGGCAGAACTCGCAGTGGTAGCAGTAGATGGCCGGCTCGAAGGCGGCACGCGCGCCGGGCGCCCAGCCGGTGACGCCGGGGCCGGTCTCCACCACCGTGCCGGCGGGCTCGTGCCCCAGCACCTGCGGGAAGCGGCAGGGCGTGTCTCCCACCGCGCCTTCCGAGTAGGAGTGCAGGTCGGAGCCGCAGATCCCCACGGCTTCCACCCGCACCAGCACCTCGCCGCGCCCGGGACGCGGAACGTCTCCTTCGACCAGGCGAAAACGGCGCGGCGCAATCAGTTCGGCAATGCGCATAGCTTTCAATCCGGCGGCCGCTTCATCACCAGGCTAGCGATGTGATCCAGCACGGCGTGAAAATAGGCCATATCGCGCTGGGCTACATCCATCTCGTCGCGGACGGTGGCCTCGGCGCCGGGCAGGTAGCGGAAGGGGAAGCGCTGCGCCTGCGCCCAGGGCATGTAGCCCCATCCGGCGGCGTGCTGGAAGAAGATGTCGCAGCTCGCAATTTCCAGCCTCAGATTCGCCTGCGTGGTCTCGCGGCCGTTGTCGTCCTCGTTCATGAGGACCGGCCGCGAAACGGAGGCCAGCTCGCGCGCGCGCCGCAGTTTCTCCTCCGGACTGCGGCCGTTGCCGTGCAGCAGCACGATATCGCTCTGCCCCAGGACCGACTGCGGATATCGCATGCGGCCGCCGCTGGAAACCGCCACCGGCACCAGCAACCGCGCCTTCTGGAAGCGGTCCCGCACTTCATCGATCAGGGGGATGATGTGGCGCGGGATGTACTGGTCGAAATCCCAGCGCGGGCCGATGTCGTATTCATTGGCCACGTCGATGATGATGTTCCGGTGGTTGCCGGCGATGAGCCAGTCGGTGATGTTATGCGCCGCGCGGTGAATAGCCCGGGTGGATTCGAACAGCTCGTCCTGCCCCTGGTAGAAGTACATGATGTTGACCACCATGCCGCGGCGGTCTGCGGCGCGCAGCAGGCGCTCGAGACGGTTGAGCCACTGGGGCTTCAGGCTGCCGTCGGGGCGGAAGGCGCTCACGTGCAGGCCCTTGCCCGGGCCGAACTTGTAACCGTTCTCCCGGGCGATGCCGTTGATGGCCGCCTCGTAGCCGGGGTTGCCGCCCTGCAGGCTGACGTTGACCATGAGCACGCCGTGGCGCTTGTAGAAATCCAGCGCGTCGATGACGGCGCGGGTATTGGCGTCGGGGTCGAAGGAGTGCTCGGTCAGCCACTCGTCGTCGAACAGCGCCTGCGCCAGCCGCAGATTCATGAGCTTGCCCGCGGCTTCGGGACGGTACTCGGGCCCGGCACAGGTCTTCTGCCAGGCGGCGGAGCGGGAGCTGCGCACGTAGAAGGCGCGCTGGTCGTAGCCGCGGCCGAGAATCGCCCCCGTGGTGATCTCGACGGCCGAGAGCGGCGCGGCAGCCGCCAGCAGCAGCGCGATGAGGTGCTTCCTCAAGCCCCCATGTTAACGCAAGGCGAGAAGGCGCCGGGCCTCATTTTCCAGCCCCGGGGTGCACAGCACGCAGTTGCCGCCGTAGATGGTGGGCCGGCCGGTAAAGTCGAAGAAGCGCGCCCCGGCCTCTTCGGCGACGACCTTGAGCGGGGCGAAGTCCCAGGCGCTGCCGGTGGGTTCCAGCCAGAGATCGGCCTGGCCGCGCGCCAGCATCATGGCGTCCAGGCAGCCGCCCATGCTGCGCACGGCCCAGAAGGGCTGCATCCATTCGAGCAGCCTCGGCGCGAAGGGATAGCGCCCGATGGAGTTCAGGCCGTTGATGGCCAGCACGGCCTGGCTGGCGCAGTCGATCGGAGAAACCCGGATGCGGCTGCCGTCGCACCAGGCGCCCATGCCCCGCGCGGCGTGGAAGGTTTCGCGGGCGGCGGGGAAATGGACCGCCCCGGCCACGACTTCGCCTTCGGCCTCGAGCGCCAGCATCACGGCCCAGGCCGCGTTGCCGCGGATGAAGTCGCGGGTGCCGTCGATGGGGTCGATGATCCAGCGGCGGCCGGAGCTGCCGGCGCTGGAGGCGCCCTCCTCGCCCAGCAGGCCGTCTTCCGGAAACTCGGCCGAGAGCGCGGCGGCAATCAGGCGCTCGCATTCGCGGTCCGCCGCGGTAACCGGAGAGGAGTCCGGCTTGCTCTCCACCGTAACGCCGCGCTCGAAGTAGCGCAGCGCGACCTCACCGGCCTTCCGCGCGATGCGGATAGCGGCCTCCACTTCCTTCGCCCAGGCTTCCATGTGAACTACAATAGCCTTCGATGCTGAACTTCCGCCAGTTCGAGGCCGGCCCGGACCCTTTCGGCCGCGCGTGGCAGGTCTGTTTCAAGTGGCTCCAGACGGCCATCGCGCTGCGCCATAGCGACACGGTTGACGCGCGTTTCGTGCTCCAACGCGATGGGGAAAGACTCGAAAAGACCATCGCGCTGCCGCACCCGGCGCTGCGCGAACTGGCCCGCGCGCAGGGGCGCGAGCTGACCGACCCCTGGTGTTCGCGGCTGGCGGCGCTGCACCTGCGCCACATCGTCGCCACGGGCGAGGATTGGGAGAACGAACCGGCCACGCCCTCGGCGGTGCAGCTCGGAGGCTACGCGGCCGCCATCGAAACCGCCGAGCAGGAAGAGATCCGGCGGCGCGCGGGAGTTGTGCGGGCGTGAAGATCGCGGACATTCGCGCCACCACCGTCACGGTGCCGCTCCAGGCGCCGCTGCGGCACGCCAACGGCTGCCACTGGGGACGCTTCGTCCGCACGGTGGTGGAGGTGGAGACCGATACGGGGCTGGTGGGGCTGGGGGAGATGGGCGGAGGCGGTGAATCCGCCGAGGCCGTCTTCCGCGCCATGCGGGAGTACCTGGTGGGGCGCGACCCGGTGTGCGTGGAAGAGATGCGCTTCCTCGTCGCCAATCCTACCGCGTCGCTCTACAACAATCGCACGCAGGTGCTGGCCGCGCTGGAGTTCGCCTGCCTGGACATCCTGGGGCAGGCCTGGAACGCGCCGGTCTGCGACATCCTGGGCGGGCGGCTGCGGGATGCCGTGCCCTTCGCCTCCTATCTCTTCTTCCGCTACCCGGACCCGCGCACGGGCTGCGGCGAAGTGCGCACGCCGGAGCAACTCGTGGAGCTGGCGCGCGAACTGAAGCGGCGCCACGGCTTCACCTCCCACAAGCTCAAGGGCGGGGTCTTCCCGCCGGAGTACGATCTGGAGTGCTACCGCGCGCTGGCCGCGGCCTTCCCCGAGGATCGCATCCGCTTCGACTGCAACGCGGTGTGGTCCGTCGAGCAGGCCATCCGCTGGGGACAGGCCATCGAGGGCCTGCGCAACGACTATCTCGAAGACCCCACCTTCGGGCTGAACGGCATGCGGCGCGTGAGGCAAATGGTGCGGGTGCCGCTGGCGACCAACACGGTGGTGGTCAACTTCGAGCAGCTTGCCGCCAACGCGCTCGATACCGCGGTGGACGTCGTCCTGCTGGACACCACCTTCTGGGGCGGCATCCGGCCGTGCGTCAAGGCTGCGGGAGTGTGTGAGACCTTCCAGCTCGGTGTGGCGGTGCACTCTTCCGGAGAGCTGGGCATACAGCTTGCCACCATGCTGCACCTGGGCGCCGTATTGCCGAACCTCTCCTTCGCCGCCGACGCCCATTACCACCACCTGGCGGACGATATCGTCGAGGACGGCCCACTACCCTACCGGGACGGCACCATCGCGGTGCCGCGCGGGCCGGGCCTGGGCGTGCGGCTCGATCGCGAGAAGCTGGCGGAGTACAGCGAACTCTACCGCCGCCTGGGGCCGTATCCCTACGACCAGGACCCCGGGCGCCCCGGCTGGACACCGCTGGTGCCCAACGACCGCTGGGCAGACCCGCGGGACGCGCGCGTGCCCGACATTCCCGCCTGAGCTTCAGCGAACCTCGATGCTTCCAAGCGCCAGGCCCAAGCGCCGGCCGTCGCCGGGAGGCGTATAGGCGCGGCTGACTTCGAGACCGATCTCGATCGCCTCTTTCCCCGCCGCGGCCTCGGGCAAAGGGAAGGCCATCTCAAACGTACCGGCCGAGTCGATGCGCACCGGCTTGAGCGGCACGCCCGCGGCGGTGACGCGCAACTCCACGGGCCCCGCCGCCAGGTTCTCCGCCGCGCAAAGGCCCCGCACGACGAGCTGTTGCGAAGGCGCGGTGGGTCCGGCGATGCGCAGCGTGCCCTTCTCCGGCATCCAGCGGGAGTTGGCTTCGGCGGAATACCAGGTGGGGCCGAAGAGATAGTCCGCCAGCGGGCTGCTGGCATCGATGCGGCGCGGCGCGTCGGCCACCCGGTAGTCGAAGGCCGCGGTGTAAGCGCGGGTGATGTTGCGCAGCGGGCGGGCGGAGGCGTCGTAGACCACCACGGCATCGCGGTCGAGCGCCCTGGCGGTAACTTCCGCGGGCAGCACGAACTCGCGCGGGTCGCCGAACTCGGGATTGGGAGCGATCTTCTGCTCGGTTCCCGGGGTGAGAAAAACGCGCGCGCCGAAGAGGCGGTAGGGACGGTCGAGGACGCCTGTCCAGAAGAGCGCGTCATCGACGTTGTGGAGCAGGATGGTGCGGTCCGGGTGCAGCTCGTGGGCGCGCTGGAGGCCCCGCACCAGGCGCTCGACGCGGCGGCTGCGGTCGTGCAGCCACTTGCTGGCGGCGCGCGCGCCGGGCGCAGCGATCACGAGATAAACGGCCGCGAGCAACACCGCCGCCGCCTTCCACGCCGCCCTGCGGCGCCAGGCGGCGGCCATCGCCATGCCCCCCAGCATTGCCGGCCCGATGGCCGCCACGTAGGGGTAGTATTCGGTCAGATGGTCGCGCAGCGGCAGCAGGGGCGCCAGCGCCGCCAGGTACCAGAGCAGAAAGAAGGCCGGCAGCCGGTCGCCCCGCACGGCATGGCGCACTGCGAAGCCGACGAGTGCCGCGCTCAACACCACCACCGCCGCGACCACCCACCCGGTGGGCAGTCCATAGGGAGTCAGCAGCCAGGGTACCGTGACCGTCCAACTCCAGTAGGTGGCCAGGGTGCGGAGGAGCGCGAGGTCGAAGTGCATGGCGTAAAGTCCTGTGCCCCCGGGCGGCGCCACCAGCATGTGGGCCACCACGTAAATTAGGGAGACGGCGGCCAGCGGCAACGTGCGGCGGAAGTGTTTGCGCGCCGCGAGCAGCGTGTAGCCGCCCGCCAGCGCCGGGTAGACCACGTTCAACTCCTGCGCGCCGAAGCCCAGCAGGAAGACCACCCACTGCGCCGCTTCATAGCGCCGCCGCCCGGTCTCGATGAAGCGCAGCAGAAAATGGAAAGCCAGCAGGAGAAAGAAAGCGCAGAGCGCCTGGTTGTAGGCCGAGGACCACGTGAGCACGTGCGCCAGGCAGGCGTTCGTGCCCCAGAATACCGCCGCCCAGAAACCCGCCGCGCGCGAAGCGGTGAGGCGCGCGGCAATCGAGGCCACCAGCACCAGGTTGGCGAACTGCGTCAGAAACACGGTGATGCGGAAAGGCAGCGCGTCCAGCCCGAACAGCGCATAGAAGCCCATGAAGAAGGCGCGCTCGCTCCACGGGCGCACGGTGCCCTGGGCGCGGGGCGAGAACATGGCATCGAGGAAGCTGGACCAGTCGCGAACTTCGGCACTGAGGCCCAGCCAGGCGAAGTCGTCAGCCTGAAACCAGGCCTGGATGCCGTACCAGTAGACCGCCAGGCAGACGAGCGAGGGCGCCGTCCAGTAAGCCGCGCGCGCCGCGCGCTTCATGGGGTTTCGAATCCCACGCTGCTGACGATCACTCCCAGCTCGCGGCGGTCTATTTCGCCCGCCGGCAGCGCTCGATCCAGCGAGAACTCCACCCGGGTGGATTCGCCCGTCATGAGTGCGGCGGGAATCTCGCGTTCGTAGGTGAACTCGCCCGCCTGCGTGAAGCTTTCAGGCTCGAAGCCGGTGCCTTCGATGGAGGCGCGCAGGGTGACGGTTTTCAGCTTCTCGACCACAGGCTCCGGCACGGAAAACTTCAGCCGCAGCACCGCGCCTTTCTCCGCGGCGCCGCGGGGGACACGCAGCACCACGGCGAACCGGCCCGCCGTCCAGCGCCAGGCGTTCTGCTCGATATCGTGGAAACCGCTGACGAACTGCGCCGCCGTGCGCGGGTCGGCCGCATGCACGATGGTGGCGAGCTGCGGCGCCTCTTCTTCGGTGTACTGCACACTCGCGCGGTCGCGCCGTTTGCACGCAGCGGGGCCCCACAGCAGGCTCGCGGCCAGCAGGATGGCGGGGAGGGTCTTTCGCATGGGTGTTCCGGTCCACTCCACTTCTAGCAGACAGGCAGGCGAAATTCAATGCGGAGGAAGGTGTGGGGCGGGAGGGGGGAGGCCCGCCCCATCTGGGGGTCAGAACGACAGGCGGACGCCGAAGCGGAACTTCCGTTCCTCGTCGGCGGCGCCGGTGATGGCCATGAAATTATTCGTATTGGTCACCTGTCCCGACGCGTTCACCGCCATGCTGCTGACGTTGGCGCCGGGGTTATTGAAGCGCGGCGTATTGGTGAAGTTGAACGACTCGGCCTTGAACTGCAGGACGAAACGCTCGGTGATGCGGAAGTCCTTGAACAGCGCCAGATCCACCTTCTGGAAGCCCGGACCGCGCAGAGCGTTGCGGCCCATGGTGCCGAAGCGGAAGGTGCCCGCGGGGCGCTGGAAGTTCGGATCGCGGAAGGAAGCCACGCTGTAGTACTGGGTCTGGGGCCCCACGTCTCCGATTTTCACCAGTTCGCCGACCTGGTCGGCCGTCTGGCTGGAGCCGGGCGCGTTCAGCGAAGCCGAACTGGCCGAGACCGTGAACGGCGTACCGCTGTACGCCGAGTAGATGCCGTTCACGCGCCAGCCGCCCAGAATCGTGTTGGCAACGCCGGAAAGTGCGAACGGCCGCCCGCTTCCCCAGGGCAGCTCATACACCCAGCCCATGATGAACATGTGGGTGCGGTCGTAGCCGGCCACGGCCCGATTGCGGTCGAGCGCCGATTCCAGGTTGGTCAACGGCAGGCCGGCCCAGCCGTCGTCGTCGCTCATGTTGATGGCCTTCGACCAGGTGTAGCCGCCCTTCAGGAGCAGCCCGCGAGAGAGGCTCTTGTTGATGGAGACCTGCAGCGAGTGGTAGTTGGCGTTGCCCCATCCGTCCCACATGTTGGCGCCGATGAGGCGGCCCTGCGTGGCGGCCAGCGGGCGCCCCTGCGGCCCGGTCCCGATCGGCGCGGCGTTGATGTCGCGGTCCAGGAACTGCCGGACCGTCTGGTTGCCCACGTACCCCACCGAGGCCAGCACGTCCATGGGCAGGCGCCGCTCGATGGTGAAGTTCCAGCTCTGGATGTAGCCGCGGTGCAGCCTGCCGCCCCAGGGGCTGCGCGGTCCCATGTTCACCGTGGGGGGCAGCTCGATGACGCCGCTGCTGATATCGGGAGTGGGCACGTCGGGCAGGCCGTCGCTGAGGGTGCCGAAGTAGCCGTACTGCGTGGGGGCCACCCAGTTCGCCGCGATGGTGGAGGGGTAGAGCCCGCGCAGGGGGCGCGAAACCACCATGGGGTTGAAGGTCATGCCGTAGCCCGACCGGATCACCAGGTTGGGGCTCACCCGGAAGGCGAAACCAACGCGCGGCGCCAGCAGCTTCTTCGAAACCGACATGCCGTTGTCCTTGGGCACGTTGCCGACGCCCCCGAGGGTCACCAGGTTGGTGGCCGGATCCCAGCGCTCGATGCCGCGGCCGCCGTCGCGCGACATCAGCGGGTAGTATTCGTAGCGCGCCCCGAGGTTCAGGGTCAGGCGGCGCGAAACCTGCCAGCGGTCCCGAAAGTAGAAGCCGTACTGCCATTCGCGCGTGGTCATCTCGAAGAACTGCACGGATTTCGAGGCGCTGCCCAGGATATCGAGCAGGCCGGCGGCATAGGTGTGGATGTTGCGGGAGGCCTGCCCCTGGAGCACCACCGCGGCGCCGCCCGGGTTGAGATCGCCGCGCGGATTGGCAATCTCGGGCTGCCAGTGGTTCATAGCGTGACGGACGATGTCCACGCCCCAGCGCAGTTCGTGGGCACCGCGCAGCTTGGAAAAGTTCGTCGTATAGGTGTAGCTGCGGTCGCCGTAGAAGTAGGGGTTCGAACCGGTGCAGTTACCCCAGGCGGTGAGGCCGTTGCGGATGCACGGCTGGCCCGAGTAGCGGATGTCATCGGCAAAGACGTTGCCGCCGTTAGTGCCGGGAACGCCCCATACCTCGGCGCCCCAGTTGCGGCCGTAGTCCGGGCCGTTGGCATAGGTGTCCAGGCGGGTGTGGCCGAAGACGCCGTCGACCAGAAACGTGGGGGAGAGGGTCAGGTTGAAACCGAAGGTGGGGATATTGACGTCCACGCCGGCGTCGCCCAACTGCCCCAGCCCCGGGCCAGTGAGTTCGCCGAAAGCGGCGGGGCCGCTGACCACGGCATCCATACGGGAGTACTTGCCCCAGACCATCAGGGAATTGGTCACGTTGTAGTTGCTCTTGATGTCGTATTGATCGCGCGTAAGTGCCAGGGTGCCGGCCGCAAAGAAGTTGCCCGAGAGGCCGAAGGCATCCTGCGCCGGCTGGTTGGGCAGGGGCGCCAGGTCCTGCATCCTCGACCACGTCGGAGAGAAGCGCGACTGCGGAACCTGGTTTCCGGGAAAGGGCGTGCGGCCCGCGCCGTTCTCATCGCCGGTAAGCGGGTCGTAGATGTTGCCCAGGGCCGAGTAAGCGGCGAAGTTACCCGCGCGCATATCCGGGTTCGGCACCGTGAAGTTCCCGAACTGGCCCGTGCGCTGGGACGTACGCTCGTAGCTGAAAAAGTAGAACAGCTTGTTCCTGACGATGGGGCCGCCAAGCGTGGCGCCGGGGATGTTGATGATCGACTTCGGCAGCGGGGGCCGCTCTTCGTTGATCCGGTAGAAGTACGGCCGCGAGTAGAGGTGCTGGTTGTCGTGATACCAGTGGGCCGAGCCGTGGATCTCGTTGGTGCCGGACTTGGTGGCCAGCGTAACCGCCGCGCCGCCCGCCATGCCCTGCTCGGCATCGAACGAGGAGGTGGTGATGTTGACCGTCTCGATGGCCTCCACCGGCGGGTTGTAGAGCGTGTGGTGCGGGAGCCAGATGAAGACATTGGCGGCGCCATCGACGCGCGTGTTGTTGTTATTGCGGTTCGTGCCGTTGATGTTGGTGGTCAGGGAGCGCTGCGGCGAAATGCCCATGGAGTTCTGGAAGGCGGCCGGCGTGGCGCCCGGCACGAGATTGATGAGGCTCTGGTAGTTGCGGTAGTTGGCCAGCGGCAGTTCCACCGCCGCCCGGGAGCCGAACTCGGCGCGCGTCTCCGAGCGGTCCGTCTGCAGCACCGCGGCCGAGGCCGAGACCGTCACCTGCTCGGTCATCTGGCCCACTTCCAGGCGGATCATCTCGCGCGTGACGGTGTTGATGGTGACTTCAACGCCGGTCCGGGTGAGCGTACGGAAACCGGGAGCGGACACCACCATGTTGTACGTACCGGCGATCAGGTTCGGAAGAGTGTAGCGGCCCTGATCGTCGGTCAGGGTCTCCCGGACGACGCCGGTGGCAACGTTGGTCAAGCTGACTTTCGCGCCGGGGATCATGGACCCCGAAGGATCTTCGACGGTTCCGACGACCGAACCGTAGAGCACCTGGCCCTGGAGCGTGTTTGGCGTGGCGGCAAGCAACAAAATGGCCGCTAAACAGGTGGGAACGAGCTTACGTAAGTTGATTTTCATGATATCCCCTTTGCAGTGCGGTTCCGGAGGTTCGGCCGGCCGGCGCATCCCGACGGCCGTGGTGGCGCGCATCTCCCCCCATTCCCCTTCCACTGTTGGCGGCATTGTATGTACGCATGTCCGGCAGTTCAATACAGCAAATGCATGATTTTTTGGCCGGCCTCAATGGCGCGGCTATGTGAGGATGGAGATTTGGTACCCCTTCCCATCGACCCGCTGCTGCCTGAGATCGCGGCGCGGCTGCGGCGGGAGAACAACCTGGCTATCGAGGCCCCTCCCGGCGCGGGGAAGACCACGCGGGTTCCGGCGGCGCTGCTGGAACTGGAGGGCGAGGTGCTGGTGCTGGAGCCGCGGCGTCTGGCGGCGCGCCTGGCCGCGCGGCGCGTGGCCGCCGAACGCGGCGAGCGGCTGGGCGAGACGGTGGGCTACCAGGTGCGCTTCGAGGAAGCCGCCGGGCCGCGCACGCGCCTGCGCTTCCTCACCGAAGGCGTGCTCACCCGGCGGCTGCTCTCCGATCCGCGGCTGGAGCGGGTTCGCGTAGTAGTGCTGGATGAATTTCACGAGCGCCACCTGGAGGGCGATCTCGCGCTGGCGCTGCTCGCCCGCCTGCAGCGCACCGCGCGCCCGGACCTGCGGCTGGTGGCCATGTCCGCCACGCTCGACGCGGCGCCGGTAGCGGAGTACCTGGGCTGCGGGGTGCTGCGCGCTGAGGGCCGCCGGTATCCGCTGGAGATCGAATACACCCCGCACGGAGCGGCGCCGCTGGCCGAGCGCGTCGTCGAGGCGCTGGAGCGGCTCGGGCGCCCCGCCGGGCACGTGCTGGTCTTTCTGCCGGGCGCCGCCGAGATCCGGCAGGCGGCCAGGAGTTGCGAAGGCTTCGCCCGGCGCCACGGCTGCCTGCTCCGCACACTGCACGGCGACCAGCCTCCCGAAGAGCAGGACCTGGCGGTAGCGCCCTCCGAGCAGCCCAAGATCATCCTTTCGACCAACGTGGCGGAGAGTTCCGTCACCATCGACGGGGTCACCGCGGTCATCGACAGCGGCCTGGCGCGCGTGGCGGGATTCTCGCCGTGGTCCGGGCTGCCGGAGCTGCGGTTGATGCGGGTGAGCCAGGCCTCGGCGGATCAGCGCGCCGGGCGAGCGGGCCGCACCGGGCCGGGACGCGCCGTGCGGCTCTATCCGCCCGAAGATTACGTCCGGCGGCCGGCGCATGAGACGCCCGAGATTCTGCGGGCGGAGTTGGCCTCCGCGGCGCTCCAGCTTCACGCCATGCAAATCCCCGGATTCGCGGCGCTGGAGTGGCTGGACGCGCCGCCGGCCGGTGCGGTGGAACATGCCGAGGAGTTGCTGCGCGCGCTGGGAGCGCTGGACGGTGCGGGCCGCATCACGCGCGTGGGCCGCGAGATGGCCCGCTTCCCGCTGCATCCCAGGCTGGCGCGGCTGGTTGTGGAGGCCGCGCGGCGCGGCGCGGGCGAGGACGGCTGCGCCGCCGCCGCGGTGTTGAGCGCCGGAGAGCGCCTGCCGGAAGAACCGCCGCACGCGTCGCGTTCCGACGTGCTGGTCCTGATGGAGAACCGGCGGCTGCCCCATACCGGCCGCATCCTCCGGCAGATCCGCGCCGCCGCCGGGCGGCACTGCCGCGGGCGCAATGAAGAGGCGCTGCTGATGGCCGTGCTGGCGGCCTTTCCGGACCGCGTGGCGCGGCGCCGCCCCAACGGCGAACTGCAGCTCGCCTCCGGCGGACCCGCGCAACTGGCGGCCTCGAGCACCGTCCGGGATGCCGCCCTGCTGGTGGCGGTCGAGGCCGAGGACCGGCAGGACCGGCGCATGCCCCTGGTGCGGGTGGCCAGCGCCATCGAACCCGAATGGCTGCTCGATCTCTATCCGGAGCGCATGGGCGAGAGGCGCGCAGTGGAGTGGAACCGCGCGGCCGAGCGCGTGGAGGGCACGAGCGCCCTGGTGTATGGCGCCATCGCCATCGAAGAAAGCCGCGGCGAGCCTGACCCCGAAGCCGCCTCCAGGCTGCTCGCCGCCAAGGCGCTGGAAGCGGGGGTGGCGCGCTTCGCCGATGCCGCCGAACTGGGCATATCTCGCGCGCGCCGCCTTCGCAGCCGGGCACGGAGGATTCGCGCCGCCGGGAGAGGACGCGCTGCGCGCCGCCGTGGAAGCCCTCTCGACCGGCCTGCGAAGCATGGCGGAGCTACGCGCGGCCTGCCGCCACGGGGCGCTCGTGCGTGCGGTTGAAGCCCAGCTACCGCCCGGCGCGGCGCGCCGCATCGCGGAGCTGGCGCCGGCGCGCATCCGCTTGCCCGGCGGCCGCAATGCGCCGGTGCACTACGCTCCGGGGCAGCCGCCCTGGATCGCCTCGCGGCTCCAGGATTTCTTCGGCATGAAAGAAACCCCGCGGGTGGCCGCGGGCCAGGTGCCCGTGGTGGTGCACCTGCTGGCGCCCAACCAGCGGCCCGTACAGACCACCACGGACCTGGCGGGCTTCTGGCAGCGCCTCTATCCGCAGGTGCGGCGCGAACTGGCGCGCCGCTATCCCCGGCACCCCTGGCCGGAAGATCCCCTTACCGCCGCGCCCCCGCGGGCGCGCTGACTCAGCTATAGAACTCCTGGCGGTGCCGCTCCGCGTAGCCCTGGAGCCGCCTGGCCACCTCGGGGAACCTGGAGATGACGTTGGTGGTCTCGTACGGGTCGGCTTCCATGTCGAACAGCGAGAGGCCGATCTTGGCCTGCCGGTATTTCCCGGCCATGCCGTCGTGGCCGGGTTCTACCAGAACTCGGTAGGAGTGCGGCAGGTGCAGTTTCCAGCGGCCGTCTCGGCTGATAACCCCTTCGAAGTTGCGGCCCGTGGAGAACGGGTAATACTCGTGCGGATTCTCCGCATCCGGTTTGCCGGTAATGAGGTCCCACACGTTCCGGCCGTCGACGGGGTTCCGCGGCAGTGCCGCCCCGGCGAGGTTCGCCAGGGTGGGGAGCAGGTCCACGGTCGAGAACATCCGCCTGGAGACCGAGCCTGCCTGGATCTGCCCCGGGTAGCGCATGATGCAGGCGCTGCGGGTGCCGCCATCGAACGAGGTGCCCTTGGCTTCGCGGAAGGGCGTCTTGCCGGAGTGATTCCCGTAGGAGGTCCAGGGTCCGTTGTCGGAGGTGAAGATCACCAGGGTGTTGTCCTCCACGCCCGCGGAGTGGAGCGAGCGCAGGATCTCCCCCACGGACCAGTCGATCTCCATCATGACGTCGGCATAGAGGCCCCGGCCGGACTTGCCCCGGAAGCGATCGCTGCAAAACAGCGGCACGTGGGGCATGGAGTGGGGCACATAGAGCAGAAACGGACGGTCCTTGTGGCGGCCGATGAAATCCACGGCGTGTTCGGTGTACCAGGTGGTGAGCATGGGCTGGTGCTCCTTGGTCACGCGCTCGATCTTGACGCGGCCGTTCTCCCAGAACTGCAGCGGGTACTGGCGGTAGTTCTCGGGCCGTTCGGGATGGAACTCCCACATGTCGTTGGAGTACATCAGGCCGCAGGACTCGTCGAAGCCGCGCGCCGGCGGGCGGGTGTCCGGATGGTCGCCGATGTGCCACTTACCGAAGACGGCCGTCCTGTAGCCGGCCGGGCGGAGCACCTCCCCCATGGTGGCGAAACTGGGATCGAGGCCGCGCGCCCGCGGCCCGTGCGCTCCGAACACCTTGGTGCGGCCGGGATAGCAGCCGCTGAGCAGGGCCGAACGCGAAGCCGAGCAGACCGCCTGGGGCACATAGAAGTTGTTGAACCGGCAACCCTGGGCGGCCAGCCGCTCGACGTTGGGGGTGGGGTACTCGGGCCTGCCGAACGGGCGGAAGTCGGCCCAGCCGGAGTCGTCCAGAAAGATGATCACGAAGTTCGGCGGCCTCTGGGCGCGAGCGGCCCGCAACAGCGGCAGGCCGGGCAGGCCGAGAGCGGCGCTTCTCAGCAGGTCTCTGCGGGTAGGGATGGGCAGCTCTGTCATACGGTGCTCCATGGGTGTGCTCTCCAGAATAACCCTCGGGTCCGGGGGGCGCCAAATCAGAGCGCCCGCTCCACGATCGCGGCCAACTCCTCGCCGGTGAGCGCGATGGGGTTGCCCTTCATGCTGCTGGCGCGGGCGGCACGTTCGCAGAGCCCGGGGACATCGTCCGCGGTGACGCCGTATGCGCGGAGTGGCGGAATGCCCAGTCCGCGGCACAGGGCTGCCGCCCAGGCGGCGCCGTCCTCGGGTGCGGCATCGGCGCGGCCGGTCAGCAGGCGGGCCACCGTTTCGTAGCGGCGCAGGGCTTCGCTTTCAGGCTCGCGGGCGCGCAGCGCGGCGATGTTGATCTTCATTGCATGCGGCAGCAGCGCGGCGCAGACCGCGCCGTGCGGGGCGGGAAATGCGCCGCCCAGCGGCGCGGCGAAACCGTGCACCGCGCCCAGCCCGGCGTTGGCCAGCGCCAGCCCGCCCATCAGGCTGGCCATGGCCATATCGGTGCGGGCCGCGCGGTCGCCGCCGTCCCGGCAGGCGCGCTCGAGCGACCGGGCGGCGCGGCGCATGCCTTCCAGGCAATAGAGATCCGTCAGGGCGTTGGCGCGCGAGGAGACATACGGCTCGATCACCTGGGTGAGGGCGTCCAGGCCGGTGGCCGCGGTGACGTCGAGCGGCACATCGAGGGTCAGGTCGGGATCCACCACCGCCAGCCGCGGCAGCATCGACGGGCTGCGCAGGCTGGCCTTCACGCGATGCTCCGGGGAGGCCAGCACGGCGTTGCGGGTGACCTCCGAGCCGGTGCCCGCGGTGGTGGGGACCGCGATGAAGGGCAGCGGGGCGTGGGCCAGCGGTTGGCCGCGTCCGACCACCTCCAGGTAGTCCAGCGGCTCGCCGCTATTGGCGGCCAGCGCCGCGATAGCTTTGCCGGCGTCGATGGCGCTGCCGCCGCCCATCGCCACCACCACGTCGCAGCCGGAGGTTCGGGCCAGCGCGACTCCGCGGCGCGCCTCATCCACCGTGGGCTCGCCTTCGACGGCAAAGCGCACGGCCTCCAGTTCCGCAGCCAGGGCCGCGGAGCGCTCGGGCCGCCGCCCGGTTACCAAAAGCACGCGGCTACCCAAGGCACGCGCCGCGGGCGCTACCTCCCGCACTGCGCCGGGGCCGAAGACAATGCGCGCCGCCGTGGCAAACTCGAAGCGCATGTTACCAGCCCGTGTTCTCCGGATAGATGTTGGCGTATTTCACGCTGCTGCGCGGCTCGGCCATCATGGGGGCCACCGCGTCGCGCCAGGTCTGGTAGTGCGCGGTCTCCTTGTGGGCCGCGGGGGCCTGGTCGTTGCGGTAAACCTCCACCAGCAGGAAGCGGGTTGGATCGTCCTCCCGCTGGAGGACGTCGAACCGCGCGATGCCGGGTTCCCGGACGCTGTTGCGCGCGTTCTCCAGGGTGGCTTCCCGGAAAGCCTCGATGAACTCCGGCTTGACGCGAACATGGACGTGAACGATCAACATGGCTCTATTATGCCCCCGGGCAGTGGGAGGCGCCATTGCGCGATGCTAAGATGCCGGGCATGAGACTGCTGACCCTGGCACTCGCCGCAGCGCTGCCACTTGTCTGTGCCGAACCCTTCGTTGTCAACGACGACGGCGGCTGGTGCTGGTTCGAAGACGAGCGCGCCATCGTGGTGAATGGAAAGATCGTCGCCGCCACCGTGGCCACCGGCCATAAGGATCCGGCGCGGAAGGGCTACGTCGAAGTGGCCACCTACGATCCGGCGACGGGCCAGAACTCTGTGGCGGTGCTGCACCGCCCCGCCGCGGATGCCGAGCGCAAGGTGTGGGCCGACGATCACAACTCCCCCGCCCTGCTGGTGCGGCCCGACGGCCGCATCCTGGCCGTTTACGCCCGCCACGGCAACGAGGAGAAGAAATACTACCGCATCTCGAGCCATCCCCGCGACGGCCGGTCCTGGGGACCCGAGCGTATCTTCGCACCCAGCGCCCGCTCGCGCGTGACGTACTCCAACCTCCACTTCCTCTCGCGCGAGAACGGCGGCAAGGGCCGCATCTACGACTTCTACCGGGGCTTCGATGCCAGCTTCAAGCCTTCCTGGGCGTGGTCGGACGATTTCGGCGAGACCTGGAAGGCGGGCAAAGTCTTCATCGACGTGCCCGGAGAGTTCCGCCACCGGCCCTACGCCAAGTACGCCTCCGATGGCCGCGAGACTGTCCACGTGACCTATACCGAGGGCCACCCGCGTAACTACGACAACAGCATCTACCACATCTACTACCGCGCGGGAAATCTCTACCACTCCGACGGCACGCTGGTGCGCAGCCTGGAAGAGGGACTGAAGCGGCCCGAAGAAGGCACCCGCGTTTTCCAGGGCGACCCGCAGAACGTGGCCTGGACCAGCGAGATCCACCTGGATCGGCAGGGGCGGCCCTTCCTGGCCTTTTCGGTGCAGAAGGATTCGGCCGGCCTGCCCCCGGGAGAGGGCGGCCACGACTTCCGCTACTACCAGGCGCGCTGGGACGGCAAAGCCTGGAAGGTGCGGGAAATTGCCTACAGCGGCAGCAAACTCTATCCCCGGGAGGACGATTACACCGGCAACGTGGCGCTCGATCCGCACGACCCCGACACGGTCTTCATCTCGACCAACGCCGACCCCTCGACCGGCAAGCCGCTGGTGAGCCGGGCCGACGGGCGGCGCCACTGGGAGATCTTCCACGGCACTACGCGCGACGGCGGCGCCACCTGGACGTGGACCCCGTTAACGCGCGATTCCAGCCAGGACAACATCCGCCCGGTGGTCCCCATGGGGGAGGGCTGCGGCCGTGTGGTGCTGTGGCTGCGCGGCGTGATGCGGGCTTACACCGATTACGATTTCAGCGTCGTGGGGCTGGCCGTCCCCCGCTGTGCGGCCGCGCCCAAACCGGTAAAAAGATGATTTCTCTACACTTGTGTGCTGCCGGACGAATCCCCTCCCAGGGGGCACCGGGGGCCGGAAATGATATCATGGGGCTAGATGAGCTTGCTGTCGCCAAGACTTCAGCTTAAGGTTGCACAGAAGCAGATCCTCACTCCGGGTCTGGTGCAGATGGTTACCGTTCTGCAACTGAACCGCCTGGAGTTGAAGGAGATGATCAACCAGGAGATTGTCAAAAATCCGGTCCTGGAAGAAGCCACCGAAGAGCCCGGCGACGAAGTATCCCCCGCGGAGATGCTGCCGCTGCTGGAGCCGGAACGGGTGAAGGACCCGGCCGACGCCCAGATCCTGGAAGCGGGCCTGGGGGAAGGCATGCTGGATGGCGCCGGTTCGGAAGCGGCGCTCAATCCCACCCTGTTCGACGCCGCCGAGGCTCCCGCGGAGGCTGCCACCGCCGGCGATCCGCCGGAAGCGCCGACCACCGCGGACCCGTTCGACGAGATCGATTTCGGCTCCTTCTTCGACGATTACCTGGACCCGGGCTACAAGAGTCCCGCCGCGGAGTCGGTCGAGAAACCGTCGTTCGAGACGTTTCTCTCGGCGCCGGTGACCCTGGCCGATCATCTCCACCAGCAACTGGCGGTGACGGTACTGGATGAGAACGTGCGGGACGCCGCCGAGTCCATCATCGGCAACCTGGACGAAGACGGATATCTCTCCGCGACCCTGGAAGAGATCGCCACTCTGGGCAGGCACAAACCCGAGGACGTGGAGGAAGCGCTGCGGGTGGTGCAGTCGCTCGACCCGGCGGGCGTGGCGGCGCGTAACCTGCGCGAGTGCCTGCTGCTGCAACTGGAAAGCATGAACGGCAAGGGCGGAGTGGCCTGGCAGATCGTGGCCAACCACCTCCGGCTGCTGGAGACCCGCCAGTACCGCGAACTGGCCAAGGCGCTGGCGCGCCCGCCGGAACACGTGGAACTGGCGGTGCAGGTGATCCGGCACCTCAACCCGCGTCCCTGCCTGCGCTACTCCGGGGCCGGTGCGCGGCTGGTGGAGCCGGACGTTTACTTCATCAAGGATGGCGACCAGTACATCATCCAGATGAACGACGAGGATGTGCCGCAACTGCGTCTCAACGCGCAGTACCGCCGCATGCTCGACCGCGAAAACGGCGCCAGCAAGGAAGTCCGCGACTACGTGCGGGAGCGCTACACCTCGGCCATCCAGCTCATGAAGAACATCGAGCAGCGCAAGCAGACCATTCTCAAGGTCTGCGAAGCCATCGTGCGGCGCCAGTCCGAGTTCCTGAGCAACGGCATCGACCACCTGCGGCCCATGATGATCAAGGAAGTGGCCGAGGAGGTGGGGGTGCACCCCTCCACGGTGAGCCGCGCGGTAGCTAACAAGTACGTGCATACGCCGCAGGGCGTCTTCGAACTGCGCTACTTTTTCTCCGAGGCCGTGCAGGGACCTTCGGGCAGCCGTACCCCGCTGCTGCTGCTCAAGCGCCGGGTGAAGAAGCTCATCGAGGAGGAGGACCCCACGAGGCCCCTCACCGACGAGCAGATCACCACCGTGCTGCAATCCGAAGGAATCCAGGTCACCCGCCGAACTGTGGCAAAATACCGTGAGGACATGAAGATTCCGTCCACGCACCAACGCCGGGTCCGCAATTGACCCGGTGTGGAGGATCGCGAAGATGAGGATCAGCTACACAGGCAGACAAGTGGACCTGACGCCTGCTCAATTGCGGAAGGTCGAAGCGGCTTTCGTCAAGATCGGCAAGCTACTCGACGGGAAGGAAGAGAGGGAAGCTCGCGTCATTCTGTCGATGGAGCGGCACCTGCACAACGCGGAAATCACGCTCGACTACTACGATCATCGGCTGGTGGGGGTGGGGTCGGGTCCGGACACCTACACCGCCCTGAACGGCGCCATTGAGAAGTTCGAGAAACAGGCCGTGAAGGTGAGACAGCGCTGGCGCGACCTGAAGCGGCAGCCGCGCCAGGCACCCGAGACCATGCAGGTGGAGACCGTGGGGAATCCGGAACCGGAGACCGAACCGGTAGACGTCCAGATTTTTCGGGTGAACCATCACGAGCGGCGCAAGCCGATGTCGCTGGAGGAAGCGCTCCTCGAGATGGAGCGCGGCCTCGATTACCTGGTGTACGTGGATTCGGAGACGGACCGGGTGTCGGTCCTGATCCGGCGCCGCGACGGCAATTTGGATTTGGTGGAGACCTAAAGGCCATAGCCCCGATTAAAGAAGCGAAATCCCGGAAGTCCGCGAAGAAGACCAAGCCCGCGCCGCCCGGCAATGGCAGCGGGCGGGCGCCCGAACTGGTGATCATCACCGGCTTGAGCGGCTCCGGGAAGGGATCTGTCCTGAAGGCTCTGGAAGACCTGGGCTACTACTCGGTGGACAACCTGCCGGTGGATTTGATTCCCAAGTTCGCCGAACTGGCCCGCGATTCCGCCCACACGCACCGCGCCGCCCTGGTGGTGGACGTCCGGGAAGGCGATGCGCTGCAACGGCTGCCCGCGGTCTTCCGGAAACTGAAACGCACCATCCCGGCGCAACTGGTGTTCCTGGAGGCTGCCGAAGCCACCCTGCTGCGGCGCTTCAGCGAAACGCGGCGTCCACACCCGTTGGGCACCGATCGCAGCATTCTCAACTCCATCGCCTCCGAGCGGCGCCAACTGGCGCCCATCCGCGCCATGGCGGACGTCATCATCAACACGTCCAAGTTCACCGTTCACGAGCTTCGGGAGTTCATCGGGGAGCGCTTTGGAGGCAATGGCGAGGCATCCAACATCATGGTGTACGTCACCAGTTTCGGCTACCGGCACGGAGTGCCGCCGGACAGCGACCTGGTTTTCGACGTGCGCTTCCTGCCCAACCCGAATTACATCCCGCGCTTCAAAAACCTGACGGGACGTAATCCTCGGGTGGCACGCTATATACGGTCCTTCCCCCAGACGGTCGAGTTCGTCAACCGCATCTCCGAACTGCTGATCTACCTGCTGCCGCACTACATCCGGGAGGGAAAGAGCTATCTAACCATAGCGTTCGGCTGTACCGGCGGCCACCATCGCTCGGTCATGATGGCCGACCAGATTCGCAAGAACCTGGTGCAGGCGGGTTTCCGGGCCAAGGTGAGCCACCGGGATATCGGTAAAGGCGTTTGAAATGGATATCGGTAAGGGCGTTTGAAATATGGGTAGACAACTTTGGCATCGTCCCAGTAAACTGAGACAGACAGAGACAGGATTGCAGAACTCCGTAATGCAAAACCACGACCTGAGAGGGTCTCAGGACCTCTCGCATTTCTCCGCGTTACCCCAGTCGGCCGCTATCATCGTTGAAATAGTCGAATGATTCCACGCAGACACTTTCATCCCCGCAGGCACGGCCGCCGCGAAAATGTCAACGAGACCATACGCGCGCGCGAAGTCCGGGCGGTGTTTCCGGACGGGACCACCGAAATCATGCCGACCTCGGCCGCCTTGCGCAAAGCAAAGGAACTGGGGCTTGACCTCGTAGTGGTAGCGCCCACCGCCGTGCCGCCGGTGGCCAAGGCGGTGGATTACGGCCACTATCAATACGAACAGAAGAAACGGCAGCACGAGGCCAAAAAGAAACAGCACGTGGTGGAGGTGAAGGAGCTGAAATTCCGCCCTAACACCGACGATCACGATTACAATTTCAAGAAAAACCACGCCATTCGTTTCCTCAGTGAAGGCAACCGCGTGAAGGCCGTAGTGCAGTTTCGCGGGCGCGAAATCGCGCACTCGGATCTGGGCCGGAAGCTGCTGATGCGCTTTGCCGAGGACCTGGCGGGTTACGGCACAGTGGACACCGCGCCGCGTATGGAAGGCCGAAACGTCCACATCCTGCTCAGCCCGGTAAAGAGCGCCAAAGCGCAGGACGCCAAGTCGCAGGATAAGAACAAGTCCGCCGACAAAGGCCAGGAGCCCAGGAAGGGCGTCGCCGGCTAGAAAGAACGGGAAAAAATCGCTGCTCGCGCTTCCCGAACGCATCGGCTAGCGAATTGCGCTGTGCTGCGCGGCGGTGAATCTGTGGCCTGCCTTGTGCGCTAACCTCCGAGGCCGGCAAGCACTGTGGTGTGCGACCTCGATGAAACGCGGGTTATATTGTACCCCACAATGAATAGAACTTCAATATATTTCTAGTACTAGGCCGATAATGGGGTCATAGTACGCCCACCAAGAAAGTACTCCGCACAATAGATTCCTTGACCCATAGTTTAGTTTTTCGGGTAAACTTCGTCTTGTCGCCTTTACATAACGAGGCAATTTCACACCTGGAGATCTAGTACTATGACGAGCCAAGCGTTCAATAGAATTTTCTGTGGTACACTGCTGGTTCTGTTAGGCCTTTCCATAGCCGCCGTCGGGTGGTATGGGCCCGGGAACCAGACCGTCACTCATGGCCCCACGCTTCCCCCGGCTCCTTGGGAGGAAGAGCTTGACCCTGTCACGGTGGCGCACGGCCCCACGCTCCCTCCGGCACCTTGGGAGGAAGAGCTTGACCCTGTTACGATCGCGCACGGCCCCACGCTCCCCCCGGCTCCTTGGGAGGAAGAGCTTGATCCTGTCACGGTCGCGCACGGCCCCACGCTCCCCCCGGCTCCTTGGGAGG
>JAWLGN010000377.1:0-4500 GCA_041685075.1 Bryobacteraceae bacterium | reverse complement strand
CTCGACAGCTACCGCAACTTCGAAACCTTCCGCAGCGGCAACGTGATTCTGAAGCTGCATAAGCGGGAAGCCGCGCTGCTGCGGCCCTACTTTGAAGCTGAAACGAAGCGCGCCATGGCGGTGTATGAGAAAAAGTACGGGCTGACGCTCGATGCCCCGGTGCAGGTGGAGGTCTATCCGGATCACGAAGACTTTGCGGTCCGCACCCTGGGGATGCCCGGGCTCGGCGCCTTGGGGGTGACGTTCGGCAACGTGGTGGCGATGGACAGCCCCTCGGGCCGGCCTCCGGGCAGCTTTCACTGGGCCAGCACCCTGTGGCACGAGCTAAGCCACGTTTTCGTGCTGGCGGCAACCAAACACAGGGTGCCGCGCTGGTTCACCGAAGGGATGGCGGTGCACGAGGAGACCGCCGCCTCGCCGGAATGGGGCGACCGACTGGGGCCGGAGGTCATCGCCGCTATCCGTGACAAGCGGCTGCTGCCGGTGGCGGAACTCGACCGCGGGTTTATACGTCCGGCTTACCGTGGGCAGGTGGAGGTGTCCTACTTCCAGGCGGGGCGCATCTGCGATTACATCAACCAGGAGTGGGGCTACCAGGCGCTGCTCTCCATGATGCACGACTTCGCCCGCGGGGAGGCCACGCCGCAGGTGATCGAGAAGCGGCTCGGCCTTCCGGCGGCCGAGTTTGACCGGCGCTTTCTGGCCGCCCTGGAAAGCCAGACGAAGTCCGTCGTGGAGGGGTTTGACAAGTGGCGGGAGCGGCTCAAGCAGGTGATTGCGGTCGCGCGCGAGAAGCGGTACGACGAGGTGCTGCGGCTGGCGGGCGAGGTGCGGGACGCCTATCCGGAGTATGTGGAGGCGGGCAGCGCGTACGAGTTGCTGGCCGAGGCGCACCTGGCCCGGGGCGACAAAGCCGCTGCCGCGGAGGAACTGGAGCGCTACGCGCGCGCCGGCGGCCGCGACCCGGAATGTCTCAAGCGGCTCGCCCGACTGCACGCCGAGGCCGGGCGCAAGCGCGAAGCCGCCGCCGCCCTGGAGCGGCTCGTCTATATCTATCCCATCGACGAGGACCTGCACGTCACCCTCGGCGGCCTGTGGTTCGATCTCGGCAACCTGGACGGCGCCATCCGGGAGTACCGCGCCGTGCTGGCGCGCGAGCCGGCCGACCCGGCGGCGGCGCATTACAACCTGGCCCGCGCCTATCATGCCGCCAAACGCGCCGACCTGGCGCATGAGGAAGTGTTATCGGCCCTGGAGGCCGCGCCGGGATTCAGACCGGCACAGAAGCTGCTGCTTGAGCTGTCTCGAAAGTGAAACCGGAAGCTATCATGTCAACCACGACTCCGCAGTTGGAACCCGATGTTTTGAAGAACCGGATCGCGCGATTCCGGGAGGTGGAGCAGGAGATCGTCCGCCAGGTGCGCCGCGTCATCGTCGGCCAGGAACAGGTGCTGGAGCAGGTCATGATCGCGCTGTTCGTCGGCGGCCACTGCCTCATCACAGGCCTCCCCGGCACCGCCAAGACGCTGCTGGTGCGCACCATGGCGCAGACCCTCGGGCTGGTGTTCAAGCGCATCCAGTTCACCCCGGACCTGATGCCCTCCGATATCACCGGCACCGACATCATCGAGGAAGACCCGGCCACCGGACATCGCACCTGGACGTTCGTCAAGGGTCCCATCTTCGCCAACGTGCTGCTGGCCGACGAGATCAACCGCACGCCGCCCAAGACGCAGTCGGCGCTGCTGGAGGCCATGCAGGAGGTGGCCTGCACGGTGCGGGGCAACAACTACCGGCTGCCCTCGCCCTTCTTCGTGCTGGCCACCCAGAACCCTATTGAACTCGAGGGGACCTATCCGCTGCCGGAGGCGCAGCTCGACCGCTTCCTGTTCAACACCGTGCTCGACTACCTCACCGCGGACGAGGAGCTGCAGGTGGTGGACCTCACCACCACCACGCACGTGGCGCAGGCCGAGCCGGTAACCAACGCCGCCGAGATTCTGGATTTCCAGCAGCTCGTGCGCATGGTGCCTATCGGGGAATCGGTGGCGCGCCACGCCATTGAACTGGTGCGGGCCACGCGCAACCGCGACGAGACCGCGCCGGACTTCGTCGGGAAATACGTCAACTACGGCGCCAGCGTGCGCGCGGCGCAGTTTCTGGTGCTGGCGGCCAAGGCGCGTGCCCTGATGCGCGGCCGCTATCATGTCACCTACGAGGACATTCGCGCGCTGTACATCCCGGTGCTGCGCCACCGTATTCTGCTGAATTTCCACGCCGAGTCCGACCGGCTTCGGCAGGACGATATTCTGGAACGCTTGCTGGCGTGGAAACCCGCGCCGAACGGCGGTTGAGATGCTGCAACGCTTCCTGGATCCGGCAACACTGGCTTCCATCTCCGGCCTGGACCTGGTGGCTAAGACCGTGGTGGACGGCTTCGTAGCCGGACTGCACCGCTCGCCGGACTTCGGTTTCAGCCAGGAATTTGCCGAGTACCGCGCCTACAGCCAGGGCGACGATCTGCGCCACGTGGACTGGAACGTCTTCGCCCGCACCGAGCGGTGCTACTTGAAGCGCTACCGCGGGGAGACGAATTCGCAGCTCATGTTGCTGCTGGATACCAGCGGGTCCATGAGCTACGGCTCCCACCGGGTGAATAAGCTCGACTACGCGCGCTATGCGGCGGCGTCGCTGGCCTACATGGCCCATGCGCAGCGCGATGCCGCCGGCCTTATCATCTTCGATGAGCAGGTGGTGGACTACGTGCCGCCATCCTCGCGCCAGGGGCAGTTATTCCGGCTGCTTCACGCCATCGAGCGTGCCGTACCCGGCAAGCGCACGGATTTCGCCCCGCCGTTTGCGCACTTCCAGAACTTTCTGCGCCGCCGCGGGATGGTCGTGGTGTTTTCGGATTTCTACGAGGACCCGGAGACCGTGGTGCGCACCGTGGAACCATTGCGCTACAGGGGCAACGACCTGATTCTCTTTCACGTGCTCGACCCGGCGGAACTGGCGCCGGCCTTCCGCGAACCGGTGGTGCTGGTGGACATGGAGGAGCGCACCACCCTGGAGGTGTCGCCCGAGTACGCCCGCCACGAGTACCGGCGCAAGATTGAAGAGCACGTGGCCGCGCTGCGCGAGAAGGCGCGCGCCGCGGGCATCGACTGTTTTCTGATGAATACCGGGCGGCCGCTCGATGAATCGCTGCGGGAGTATCTCACGGTGCGGCAGGGGAGGATGTAGGTGGGCTTCCTGGCTCCATGGTTTCTGGCAGGGCTGGCGGCGGTGGGGCTGCCGGTGTGGCTGCACCTGCTGCGGCGCCATCGCAACGTCCCGGTGCCGTTCAGCTCGCTGCGCTTCTTCGAGCGCCGCACCCAGAGTTCCGTGAGGCACCGCCGGCTGCGGTATCTGCTGCTGTTTGCGCTGCGCACCCTGGTGCTCGTACTGCTGGCGCTGGCCTTCGCCAGCCCATTCATCGAGCGTGCCGGCGGACCCGCGGCCGGAAGCCGGAGAATGGTGGTGCTCGCCATCGACGATTCCTTCAGCATGCGGCACGGCGGGCGCCTGGCGCGCGCTAAGGAAGAGGCCGCGCGCGTGGCGTCGGGCATGGCGGGCGAGGCCGAGGGGCAGGTGCTGGCCTTCGCCTCCGGGGTCCGCACCATCACCACCGTCACGAGCGACAGCGCCGAGCTTCAGGAGGGCATCCGCGCAATCGAGGCGGGCGACGCGCGCGGCTCCTATGCGGAACTGGTGCGCGCGCTGCGCTCCATCGTCCAGGCGGCTAATGTGCCGGTTGAGGTGCATGTCTTCTCCGACATGCAAAAATCCTCGCTGCCGCCGAACTTCGCCGACCTGGCGCTGCCCGCGGGAGTACGGGTGGTAACGCACCCTGTGGCCGAGGCTGCCGCCAACGCCGCGGTGGAGAGCGTGCGGGCGCCCCGCGGCATCTACGGCCAGGGCAGGGCCGTGGTATCGGCCACGGTGGCTAATTTCGGCCCGTCCGTCGAGACGCGCCGCGCGGCGCTGTTCATGAACGGCCGCGAAGTGGAATCCCGCAGCGTGGAGATCCCCGCCGCGGGTCGCGCGGAGGTGGAGTTCGCGGGCGTCGAAGTTCCCTTCGGCTTCAGCCGCTGCGAAGTGCGCATCGAGCCTGCCGACGAACTGGCGGAAGACGACCGCTTCCACTTTTCGATCGAGCGTGCCGATCCGCGCCCCGCGTTGTTCGTTCACGAGCCGAACCACACGCGCGGTTTGCTCTACTTCCGGGCGGCGCTCGAAGCGGCGGCGCAGGCAGCCTTTCAGCTCGAACCGGTAACCGCGGACCGCACCGCCACGGTCGACCCGGCGCACTACGCCTTCGTCGTCCTCTCGGACGTTGCGGCCATCCCCGAGGCTTTCGATGCCGCCCTGAAGCGCTACGTCGAAGGCGGCGGTTCCGTGTGGATCGCGCTCGGCCGCATGGGCGCGGCCCGGGGGCGGCTGCCCGTCACCGGCGAGACG
>JAWLGN010000043.1:0-26230 GCA_041685075.1 Bryobacteraceae bacterium | reverse complement strand
GCTGCGCGCCCCCTCGGAGAAGCTGCGCATCGAGCGCATCCCGGATGCCGAACCGCCCGCGCGCCTCCCCAAGGCCGAGCGCGAACTGCTGGCCTTCCTTCACCTCCACCCCGGCAGCCACAACCTGAAGGAAGTGGAGGCCATGGTGCGGAACGCCTCCACCGCGGCGCGTTCGCTGGCGCGCAAGAAGCTGCTGGCGCTCGAGCCGGAGACCGCGCCGGTGGCCGCAGCCGAAGCCGCCCGCCCGCCCCACACCCTCAACCCCGCGCAGCAGGCCGCCTTCGACCGCATCCGCGGCGCCATCGCGGCGCGCCGCTTCGAAACCTTTCTGCTGCACGGCGTCACCGGCTCGGGCAAGACCGAGGTCTACCTGCGGGCCATCGAGGCGGCACAGGCCTGCGGCCGCGGCGCCCTGCTGCTGGTGCCGGAGATCGCCCTCACCCCCGCGGTGGCGGGGCAGTTCTTCGCCCGCTTCGGCGACCGCGTAGCCATTCTGCACAGCGCATTCACCGATAGCGAGCGCAGCGAGCAGTGGCGGCGCATCCGCTCCGGCGCCGCCGGCGTGGTCGTCGGAACGCGCTCCGGCGTCTTCGCCCCGGTGCGCAACCTCGGCCTGATCGTGGTGGACGAAGAACACGACGGCAGCTACAAGCAGGAGGAAACCCCGCGCTACAACGGCCGCGACGTGGCCATCGTGCGCGCCCGCGCGGCCGGCGCCTGCGTGGTGCTCGGTTCCGCCACGCCCTCGCTCGAAAGCCGTTACAACGCCGAGCGCGGTAAGTACACGCTTCTCACCCTGCCGGACCGCATCGAACAGCGCCCCATGCCGGAGGTCGAACTGGTGGACATGCGCACCGAGTTCCTGGAGACGCGCCGCCAGGCCACCTTCTCGCGCCGCCTCCTCGAAGCGCTGGCCGGCCGCCTGGCCAACGGCGAGCAGTCCATCGTGCTGCTGAACCGCCGCGGTTTTTCGAGTTTCGTCGCCTGCCGCGCCTGCGGGGAGCGCATCCAGTGCGCCAACTGCTCCCTGACCCTGACCTTTCACCGCCGCGACCGCCGCCTTCTCTGCCACTACTGCAACTACGCCGAACGCGTGCCATCGGTCTGCCCGCGCTGCCAGAGCGAACACATCCATTTCCTGGGGGTGGGATCGGAGCGCGTGGAAGACGAGCTGCACCGCGAGTTCCCCACCGCGCGCATCGCACGGCTCGACCGCGACACGGTGGGCGGCCGCCGCGGCTACGAAACCATCCTGCGCGGCTTCCGCGAAGGCTGCTTCGACATCCTGGTGGGCACCCAGATGATCGCCAAGGGCCACGACATCCCCAACGTCACGCTGGTGGGGGTAGTCTCCGCCGACGTGGGTTTGGGCATGCCCGACTTCCGCGCCGCCGAGCGCAGTTTCCAGTTGCTGACCCAGGTGGCCGGGCGCGCCGGCCGCGGCGCCCTGCCCGGCACCGTGGTGGTCCAGACCATCAACCCGGACCACTACGCCGTCCGGCTGGCCGCGCTTCAGGACTACGAGGCCTTCTACCGCAAGGAACTCCAGTTTCGCCGCATGATGGCCTACCCGCCCTTCAGCGCCATGGCCAACCTGCTGGTGCGCAGCGCCAAACAGGAAGAGGCCCTGCGGATGAGCGCCGAGCTGGGCCGCTTCCTGACCCCCGCGCCGGAAAAGATGCGCATCATGGGTCCCGCCGAAGCGCCCGTCGTGCGGCTCATGCGCGAGTACCGTTACCAGTTCCTCATCAAGTCCGCCGCCCGCAAACCGTTGGGCGAACTGTTGCGCCGCGCGCAGGAATTTGCACAGAGAAACCGCTGGCCCGCCACCGCCCTGGTGATCGATGTCGATCCGCTCAGCCTGATGTAGAATAGTCTCCCATTGGACAACGCAATGCCGGTCGTCGCGGTTTCGCGAGGAACCTTCAGCGGCGGCAAATTGCTGGCGGAGAGCCTCAGCCGCGCCCTGGGCTATCGCTGCATCGACCGCGAAGCTCTGCTGGCCGGAGTGGCCGCGCAGGGCGTTTCCCGGGAGGAGCTGCTCGAAGCGCTGGAGAAGCCCCCCGGCGTGCTGGAGCGCTTCAACCACAAGCGTTACATCTATCTCACCCTGGTGCGCGCCGAGCTGATCGACCAGGTGCGTTCCGGCAACGCCATCTACCACGGGCTGGGCGGACACCTGCTGCTCGGCGGCGTACCCGGCGTGCTGCGGCTGCGCGTTATCGCACCCATGGAGTTCCGCATCGCCCGAGCGCGGGAACGCCTCCGTACCGGCCACGCCGAGGCGATCTCCCATATCCAGCGCATGGACCAGGAGCGCCGCCGCTGGACGCGCTACCTGTACGGCGTGGACTGGGCCGATCCCTCCCTCTACGACTTCGTCGTCAACCTGGCGCAGGTCTCCATCGAGCAGGCTTGCGCCATCGTCGTCTCCATGACGCGAATGCCCGCCTTCCGCTACACGCCGGAACGCCAGGCGGCGCTGGACAACCTGGCCTTGTGCTGCCGCGTGCGCGCGGCGCTGGCGCTCGACCCGCAGACCGCCGCCCTGGAGGTGCGGGTGGAGGCCCGTGCCGGCGCGGTCTCGATTGCCGGCGAGCTGTTCGGTTTGCGAGACGCGGTCGAACGGGTAGCCCGCGCCGTTCCCGCCGTGACCGCCGCCACCGCCGAGGAGCAGCCCGCGGCCGATGCCGGCTGGCCCTGGGCGTTGTTCTTCTCCCGCTCTGCGCCGGAGTAACTGGCGCCGCCACCAGACGTCCAAGGAAGCGGAGGGGTGCGGTTGCAGAACTTACGGCTCGGCTTCCCCGTCAAGGTGCTGGGCGTTCCGGGCCTGAAGAGCAACGACTCCCGGCGCTGGCGGCAGAATCCGCACCTGCGGGTTTCCCTCTCCTACCTTGCCCGTATCTTCGATTACCTCGATCGGAACGATATCCGCCTCTACCGCATGTCCTCGGACCTGGCTCCGTACGCCACCCACCCCGACATGCCGCAGTTTCACAACATGGTGCGGGAGTCGGCCCGCGAGCTGCGCGAAACGGGCGAACGCGCGCGCCGGCTGGGGCTGCGGCTTTCGTTTCACCCCTCCCAGTACGTGGTCCTGAACAGCCCGGAGGCGGAACTGGTGCGCAAGAGCGCCTGGGACGTGGCCACCCAGGCCGAGATGCTCGACCGCATGGAACTGGGGCCCGAGGCCGTCGTGGTCATCCACACCGGAGGAGCCTACGGCGACCGCCGCGCCGGATGCGAGCGCTGGATCCGCACCTGGGAGCGGCTGCCGCCCCACGCCCGCGCGCGGCTGGTGCTCGAAAACGACGACCTGCGCTACGGACCCGCCGACGTTCTCTGGATTCACGAACGGACCGGCGTGCGGCTGATCTTCGACTACCAGCACTGCTGGTGCTTCAACCCCGAAGGCATGGCGGTGCGCGAAGCGCTGGAGCGCATGCTGGCCACCTGGAGCGGAGGCGTGCGCCCCAAAATCCATTTCTCGTCGCCGCGCACGGAAATGCGCGAAACCGTGCGAAAAAGCCGCAAAACGGGCAAAAAGGAGACCATTTTGGTGCCTCCGCTGGCGACCCAGCACGGCGACTACGTCAACCCCTTCGAGTTCTGCACCTTCATGCGGGCGCACCCGGACCTGGAGTTCGACGTCATGCTGGAGAGCAAGGCCAAGGACCTCTCGCTGCTACGCCTCCGCCGCGACCTGCTGCGCTTCGCCCCCGACGTGGCGGCGCGGTTCGCGGCGGTCGAAGCCGTGGGCCCCGAAGAGGTGGAAGTGAACGCCGGCGCGCTCGAGTAAGGCGGCCTACTTCCCGCAGTGCCGCGCGAGATACTCGACCAGTTGATTGACCTCCTCGCGGCTGGCGCGGGCGCCCAGCGAAATCATGTACTCGACCATCGCGACCCACTCGCCGCGCGTGCGCCGCACGCCGGTAACGACGTCGAGCTTGTGGCACGCGGTGCCGCAGGCGCGGGTGAGGAGCGCCTTATCAGGTCCCTCGGGCAGCATCACGGGACCTGCCGCACGGGCGGGCGCGGAGGGCTTGGGCGGCGCGGCCGCGGGAGCCTCGGCCTTCGCATCCAGCGCGAAGGCTACCACAGCATCGCCCGGCGGCCCGCCGAACTTGCCGCCGCCGTTGGCCGCCGTGACCGCGACGTACTGCTTGCCGTCCCTGCCCATATAGGTGATGGGGATGGTGTGGCCGTTGGTATCGATGGGCTGTTCCCAAAGCAGGCGCCCGGTGCGGGATTCGAAGGCGCGGAAGCGCTGGTCGTTAGTGGCCGCGATGAAGGTGAGGCCGCCCGCGGTGCTGATGGGGCCGCCGACGCTCAAAGTGCCGGTGTTCCGCACCCCCTGCGCCTCGAGCGCGGGCACCGTGCCGAGCGGCACCCGCCAGGCGATCTCGCCCGTGCGGGTGTCCACCGCCACCAGCTCACCAAATGGAGGCTTGTTGCACGGGATGTGCGTCTCGCGGTCCCAGAAACGTGCGTAGGATCCGTGCGCCGAGGTGCGCATGTAGGTTTCGGCGCCTGTCTTGGGATCAATCCGTTTGACCATGTGTCCCCACTGGCCGAGGTGGTTGACGTTGGTGAAGAGCAACCCCAGGGTGGGATCGATCGAAACCCCGCCCCAATTGCCGCCGCCCATGGTGCTGGGGAACATCAGGACGTTGCGGCCGAGTTCCATCGGGCTGTAGAGCGGGCCGATTTTCATCTGGTTGGCTGTGAACAGCTCGCGGCAGTAGGCGGCGTGCTCCGGAGTGAGGTCGTAGAGATCGCTCTCGCGGAAGGAGATGCGCGCCAGCGGCGGCGGCTTGAGGGGAAAGGGTTGCGTGGCGGCGGTCTTCTCCCCCGGGACGGTGCTCTGCGGCACCGGCCGGTCTTTCATGCCGTAGAGCGGCTCTCCGGTCAGCCGGTTGAAGACGAACAGGAGGCCCATCTTGGTGATTTGGGCCACGGCCGGAACCTTGCGGCCGCCGATGGCGGCATCGAAGAGAATGGGCGGGGCGGCGAGATCGAAGTCCCACAGGTCGTGCCGCACGAGCTGGCGATACCACTTGAGCTTGCCGGTGGAGGCATCGAGCGCCACCAGGCTGTTGCCGTAGAGGTTGTCGCCGTGGCGGTCGGCGCCGTAGAAGTCGGTGGTGGGGGAACCGAGCGGTACGTAGACGATGCCGCGTTTCTCATCCACCGTGAGGAAACCCCAGGCGTTGGTGCCGGAGCGGTTTTTCCAGCCCTCGGCGGGCCAGGTCTCATGGCCCGGCTCGCCCGGACGCGGCACCGTGTGGAAGCTCCAGAGCAGCTTGCCTGTGTAGGCGTCCCACGCGCGGACATCGCCGTAAGCGCCTGGCGAGGGCGCGCCTTCGCCGTTCACGCTGCCGGTGATCACCATGTTGCGGAAGACCAGCGGCGGGGAGTTCAGCGCGATGCGCCCGCGCACTTCCGGATCGAGCACGCCCTGGCTCAGGTTTAGCAGGCCCTCGTTGGCGAAGGCGGCGGCGGGCCGACCGGTGGCGGCATCGAGCGCCACCATTCCGCCCTCCACCCCGGCGAAGATGCGGGCGCGGGTTTGCTTGTCGCCGGGCCAGTAGGCCAGGCCGCGCAGCGCGACCCGCGTGGCGGGAAAGTGCCAGATCTGCTTGCCGGTCTCTGGCTCCAGCGCGAAGATGCCGTTGGCCGCGGTCACGTACATCGCGCCGTCGACGACGATGGGGATCGCCTCGGAGCCGGGCTTGCCGGCGTGGAAGGTCCAGGCGCGGCGCAGGCGGGCGACGTTCGACGTAGTGATCTGCTTCAGGGGTGAAAAGCGGCTGGCGGCCGCATCGTATCCATAGGCGGGCCAGTCGCCCTGCGCGCATGAAAGGGGCGCCGCCAAGACACCCCACAGCGCCAGTGCCGGCGCGATTCGACCCGCTCTTCCCCACATCCCCATGAGTGCCCTCGATGCGCGCGGCACTTCCGGCGCGCATTGGTCTCATCATAGCCGCGGCGCGCGCGCGGAACAACCGGGAGGTGTGCGGGCGGCGGCTATACCCAGTGGGGCCGGCGGTCGGCCACCACGGCGGCGCGCATGTGGCGGCGGGCTTCGGCGGCGCTCAGGGCCGGGTTGCGGAAGCGCGAACCCATCAGGTCCACCATGCTCTCGAAGCAGCTCGTGTTGCGGATGTGGCCGGCGAAGCGCTCGCGGCCGGGCCCCAGCGCCGTCACCACCACGTAGTCCGAGGTGTGGTCCGTGCTCACCCAGCCGATGCCCGTGTGGTTGCCCACGGCCTGCCCCAGGATGCCGGCAGGCTTATCGAGCCGCGTGTTCAGGCTCAGGCGCTTGCCGCCGGCGGCCGAGGCACGGACTGCTTCCACTTCGTGCGGCTCGAGTTCAAAACCGAAGGCCTCGCGGGTGAAATGGTGGACGGCCTCCGGCGACTGGTTCTCCCGCTCGGCCAGCTTCGGCAGCAGGCGGTCGAAGGACCACCGGGCGCGCTCCAGCATGGCGAAGCCGTTCGCGGAGCTGTCCGGCATGGCCCACTTTCCGCCGATGGCCGGGTTGCCGTTGCCGTGATCGGCGGTGATGACGATGAGGGTCTCGGGATGCTCTCCGGCAAAGGCCAGGACCGTTTCGATGGCTTCGTCGAAGGCGAGCTGTTCCCAAAGTTGGGCGGCGGCGTCGTTGTTGTGCGCCGCATGATCCACGCGCCCTCCCTCCACCAGGAGCAGGAAGCCCTTGGGCGAATGCCGCAGCGAAGCCAGCGCGGCCGAGGTCATTTCGGCGAGCGTGGGGACGGAGTCTTCCAGGGCGGCATCGTGGAGGCGGTCCAGCGAGTAAGGGATCATCGCGTGGGAGAACAGCCCCAGCATTTTGGCCGGCATGCGAGGACCGTTCAGGCACTGTTTCAACTCCCGGCGGTTCGCCAGGTGGGTGAATCCGGCCTGCGCATAGCGGGCGAGGAGGTCGCAGCCGTCCTTGCGGGAGGAGCCTTCAAAGAAACGCAGGCCGCCGCCCAGGACGACGTCCACGTTGTCGATGTACTGCGCGGCGATGGCTTCTTCGGCGCTGCGGGAGCGCGTGGAGGCGGCGAACCCCGCCGGAGTGGCGTGAGTCACGGTGGTGGTGGTGACCAGCCCCACGCGCCTGCCGGCATCGCGCGCCACGGTGGCGATGGGGGTAAGGGCCGTACCGTCCGGCAGCGTGTTCACCGCCCCGTTAAAGATGCGGACGCCGGAACCCCAGCTCGAGGATGCCGCCGAAGAATCCGTGGTGACGGAGTTGAGCGACGCCATGTCCATCAGGCCATGGGCGGCTTCGGATCGCTCCATGAGTTCGCGCCACAACAGTCCCTTCCCCCGCACGCGGCGGGAAAAGTGCTCGGCGAGCGGCAAAACCCCGGGGCTCATGCCGTCGGCGACCATGAAGACGATGTTGCGGGGACGGGCTCCGGGTTTGGCGGCGGCGTGGAGCGTCGCCAGCGAACCCGCAAACGGCGCGAGTGCGGCGGTACGCAAAAAGGCGCGCCTGCCGCGGTGAGTCGAGGGCATTTGCCCTCAGTATAAATTACGGCACTGGCGCCGCGCCGGCTGGACAGCGGCGTTGTAATCGCAGTAAGGTAGATGTTTATTGCATCTATCGAGAGCCGATGCCTCCCGCCCACATGCTTGCCCCCGCCCGGACCACCAGCAGGAAATGGAGCCGCACCGCCGGGCTGATATCCGCCCTGCTGCTGGCTCTGATTTTTCTGGTCTCGGGGCTATGGAAAGTGCTGGATCCCTTCAGCGCAGCCGAGCGCACGATCCAGACCCTGATTCCCCCGGCGCTGGCCATGGTTGCGGCTGTGGGGGTAGGGGCCGGGGAAATTTTCGTCGGGGTACTGCTGCTGCTGCCGCGCTACCGGCGGTGGGGCGCGTGGCTGGCCGGGCTGGCGCTGGTGGCCTTCATGATCTACATCGGGGTGCTCTACGACCGGCTGCTGGGCGACGACTGCAACTGCTTCCCGTGGATCGAGCGGGTGGTCGGACCGATGTTTTTCGTGACCGACGCCGCCATGCTGCTGCTCGCGGTGGGCGCCGCCATCTGGTCGCGGCGGCCGCAGGGATTGCGGTTGCCCGTGCTCCTGCTGGCGGGTGTCACGGTTTTCGCGCTGGCCTCCTACGGGGTGAATGCCGCGGCCCGCTCCGGCGCCCGGGCTCCCGATTCCATCCGGGTGGAAGGACAGAAGCGGGTCTTGAGCACCGGCCGTTACTTCCTCTACTTCTTCGATCCGGAGTGCTCGAGCTGCCTGACTGTCGCCCGGGAACTGGGGAGGCAGGAGTGGCTGGAGACCGAAGTTATCGCGGTTCCCACGGCCAACCCGCAGTTCGGCCGCGCCTTCCTCGACGACGCAGGACTGCGGGTGGGCATGTCGCCCGACGCCGCCAGGCTGCGCGAGGCCTTTCCGTTCACCGACCCGCCCTACGGAGTAGCCCTCTCCGGGGGACGCCAGGTGAAAGCCTACAACTCCGGCGAGCTGGAGGAGAACGTGACCGGCAGCCTGCGGCAGCTCGGCTTTATCCGGTAGTTGCCCCAAGTCGTGCAAATCGCCCGGTCGCACCGGGCGTGATCGTTGCGCTCCGCTTAGATGTGATCTACACTCAAATGTTAGGGACATCGTGCGGGATCCGGTTCTCGACTCCATCAACGAAGGCGTCTTCACCATCGATCGCGAGTGGCGCATCACGGCGTTCAACCGCGCGTCGGAGCGCATCACGGGCGTGCGGCGGCAGGACGCCCTGGGGCAGGCCTGCCAGGATGTTTTTCGCGCCAGCATCTGCGAGCGGGCCTGCGCGCTGCGGCGCACCCTGGCCACGGGAAAGCCCGTGATCAACGCCACGGCCCACATCATCAGCGCCTCGGGCGAGCGCATTCCCATCCGGATCTCCACGGCGCTGCTGAAGGACCCGGATGGCTCGGTCACGGGCGGGGTGGAGACCTTTCAGGACCTCCGCCAGATCGAAGAGCTGCAGAAGGAACTCTCATCCCGCTACACCTTCGAAGACATCGTGGGGCGCAGCCCGGCCATGCGGCGGCTTTTCGACATCCTGCCGGACATTGCGGCCAGCAGCAGCACGGTGCTGATCGAAGGGCCCAGCGGCACGGGCAAGGAGCTGTTTGCGCGGGCCGTTCACCACCTTTCGCCGCGGCGGCGCAAGCCGTTTGTAGCGATCAACTGCGCCGCGCTGCCGGACACCCTGCTCGAATCCGAGCTGTTCGGCTACAAGGCCGGCGCCTTCACCGATGCCCGGCGGGACAAGCCCGGCCGCTTCGCCCTGGCCGACGGCGGCACCATCTTCCTGGACGAAATCGGGGACATCTCCCCAGCCATGCAGGTGCGGCTGCTGCGGGTGTTGCAGGAGCGCACCATCGAGCCGCTGGGCGCGTCCGCGGCGGTGAAGGTGAACGTGAGGGTGGTGGCGGCGACCAACCGCCGGCTGGCGGAGCTGGTGCGCGAAGGCCGGTTCCGGGAGGACCTGTACTACCGCGTCCGGGTGATCCACCTGGAACTGCCGCGCTTGTGCGAGCGCCGGGAAGACATTCCGCTGCTGGTGGACCACCTGGTAGCGAAGTTCAACCGGTTGCAGGGGAAGAGCATCGCGGGGGTCTCCCCGGACGTGCTGGCGCGGTTGATGGATTACGACTATCCGGGCAACGTGCGGGAGCTGGAGAACATCATCGAACAGGCGTTTGTGCTGTGCCGCGGCGGGCTGATCGAGGTGCGGCATCTGCCGGTGGAACTGCGGCCGGCCGGCGAAGAACCGGCCGTCGCCCCGGTGAGCCTGGAGGCCATGGAACGCCGCCTGATCAGCGATGCGCTGAAACGCCACCGGGGCAACCGGAGCCGCGCGGCCGCGGAACTGGGGATCGACGCCAGCACGCTCTACCGCAAGATCAAGGCCTACGGCCTCCAACCGCCGCCGGTGGACGGCCGCAGCCGGCGGAGCGCTCAAGAACGGGTGTCCTGACCCGGTCCTGAGCCCGCTGCGGCGTGTTGCGGAATGACCCCGGCCGCCCTCCCTGGTTCAACGTCCAGGCGCAGGTGCCGGCCGACGATGCCCGGGTCCGCGTCGAAACGGGCTCGCCAGAAGGCGTTGCTCAGGACAATGCCGCCAACGCCGGGAACAAAACCGCCCATACGATCGAGGCATCGGTTGCCCCCCAAGTGTGCGGCGGTCCGCCGCGCCGGTTGAGCCGACAGCTTCAAAGAACCAGGAAGGTCGCCCAGGCATGCGCGTGCTCCACGCCGGCGGCTGAAGCAAGCGCGGCCTCCGTCAGTATTCTCCTCTTCCGGTGCTCCACCACCCAACCGCGCACGCGCAGGCAATCGCCCGGCGCCACGTGGCGGCGGAATCGGACCCGAATTTCAGCGGTCAGGGCTTCAAAACCGCGCGCGATGACAGCCTGAGACATGGCCTCGTCGAGCACGGTGGTGATGATGCCGCCGTGGATGATGCCCTCGAAGCTCTGCCAGCCGGAGGTAGGAGTCCACTCGGCAACGGCTCCCTCCGGGGAGCAGCGGAAGCGAAGATGCAGTCCGTTGGGATTTTCGGCCCCGCAGACGACGCAGGCCGGGTTGAGCCGCGCGTAGCGGCGATGGTCGGCTTCGCTATGCATGCGCCTGTCTCACAAACGATCCGGTTTCGTACGCTCGTCGCGCGGCGCGGCGCGGCGGCGCTCAATCGCAGCCGAGCACCATCCGGGCCACGCGCCGGCCGGAGAGCAGCATGCCCCCGAAGATGGGCCCCATGCGCGGGCCGGCGAAGGTGGCGCAGACGCTCATGCCGGCCAGCCACAATCCGGGGAAGACCTCGGCCACGCGTTCGACCACGAACGATTCTCCCGCGGGCGCATCCATGGGGCCTTCGCCGAGCGCCAGTTCCGGGTTCAGCAGGCCGCGCTTGCGGAGCTGTGCGACGGCCACGGCTTCGTGCCCGGTGGCGTCGATGACGGCCGGGGCGGCCAGGACGATGGGGTCCACCGGCAGGGCGCCCGCGATAGTGGTGCGGTTGGCGACGATGCCGGTAACGCGGCCGCCGCGCACACAGAGGTCCTCGAGCGCCGTCAGGTTGAGCAGCACGGCGCCGGCGCGGATGGCCTGGAGACAGAGGCCGCAGGCCAGCTCGGCCGCATCGGCCACGTGCAGCCCGCAGCCGTACCCGGTGGAGCGCACTCCCGCCTCGGCCAGAATGGGCAGCGCCTCCTGCTGGACGACGATTTCGTTCATCCCCATGGCGCCTCCCCAGATTCCGCCTCCGGGGGAGAGGCGCTTTTCCACGATGGTGACGCGCTTGCCCGCCGCGGCTAACTGCGAGGCTGCCACCAACCCCGCGGGGCCCGCGCCTACCACGACGACGTCGCTTTCGACCTGGCGCGCCAGTTTCCGGTGGTAGCTCTCAATAATGGCCTTGGATATCTGAACCTCTGAAAACCCTTCCTCACTCGGCATGCTGCTCTCCTGGGATCCGGCGGGCGGACCTGGCCCCCGCCAATAACGGGAAAGCTGATTGTAACGGCTGGCGCGCCGGTGTGCGCTACGACCAGTGGCTTTCGACGTCCGCGGCTTCGAGCTTCGTCAACTTGCCGGCCTTGAACTGCTCCACCGCTTCGGCGACCGTGCCGCATGCGCCCGTGTACACCTCCACGCCGCCGGCGCGCAGCGTGGAGAAGGCCTTCGGCCCGACGTGCCCCGTAACCACTCCGGCGGCCCCCAGGTCGACCACGCGCTTACCGGATTGAATACCGGCTCCCTGCGCCGCGTTCAGATTGATGCTGTTGTCCACGGCCGAGAACGCGCCGGTGGCGGTATCGACCACCATGAAATACGGCGCGCGGCCGAAGCGCGGATCGAGAGGCGCATCCATGCGGCCCTCCCGGGCGGTGACTGCAAGCTTCATAGGGTTCTCCGATATACGAAGTCCATGCAACGGCCGTGCCATTCGCAACCCGCTGAGCCGGCGTGCGGAACTCGTGCGGTCCGCGAGTTCCCGGCTTACGAGTCGTGCAGATTGCATGGGCTGGGTGCGGCCCCGGCCCGTGTTTGCGAGCATTTGCGGACTGGCACCGGCCGTGCATTGAGAGACGGCGATGAAAGTTGCGATTCCCCAATGGCAGGGTCGGGTATCGCCGGTCTTCGACGTTGCCGGCAACCTGCTGCTGGTGGAGTTCGACAACGGATGCGAAGTACGGCGCGAGGAAGTACGGCTGGCTGAAACGGACCTGCTCGCCAGGGCAGCCGAGCTGTCGCGCGTGGGCGCGGACGTGCTGATCTGCGGCGCCATATCGGCGCCGCTGGAGGCGCGGCTGGCGGCTGCGGGCGTGCGAGTGTTGAGTTTCGTTTGCGGCACGGTCGAGGAGATCCTGGCCGGATTTCTGGCCGGGCAACTGGCTAGTCCGGCATACCTGATGCCGGGCTGCCGCGGCCGGCGCCGGCGGATGCATACGGGAAGGAGCATGATGCGAGGGTTTGGATTCGGCTCCGGCGGAGGCCGGGGCGGCGGCGGGAGGGGACGCATGGGCGGACCCCTGGCCGCTGGACCGGGAGGCGAATGTGTATGCCCCAAGTGCGGCCAGAAGGCGCCGCATACCACGGGCAGACCGTGCACCGATATGACGTGCCCGAAGTGCGGCACGCCGATGCGGCGCGCATAGGCAAGGAAAGGAGGTACAGCATGCCGTTTGGAGATGGAACGGGTCCCCGGGGAATGGGGCCCCGAACCGGGCGCGGAGCGGGCTTCTGCTGCGGCTACGGCGTTCCCGGCAGCATGAATGCCGGGTTCGGCCGCGGCCTCGGAATGGGGCGGGGCCGCGGTGGAGGCTGGGGCAACTGGTTTCGTGCCCCCGGCTTCACCGGCCGGCAGCGGGGCTTCGGCCGTCTGTTCGGTTGGCCGTTCGGCGGAGGGGCCGCGAGCCCCGAGCCACGCGACGCCGAACTCGGGGCGCTTAAGGCCCAGGCGCAGGGCTTCGAAAGCGCCCTGGCCGAAATCCGAGAGCGCATCGAGGCGCTGGAACCGAAGCGCGGGCAGGAGTAGCGCTCGCGATTCATAGCCCCGGAGCCTGCGCATCGCAGGCTCCGGCGCCCCACCCCAGAGGAGGAAGAGAACCACGCATGAGAATCGCCGTAGCCAGCGGCAAAGGCGGCACGGGAAAAACCACCGTCGCCACCAACCTGGCGCTCCTGGCCGCGCAGGAGGGCCGCAGCGTAGCCTATGTGGATTGCGACGTGGAGGAGCCCAATGGGCACCTGTTTCTGAAACCCGCCATCACCTCGAGCCGCCCCGTCGGCCGTCCCTATCCGCAGGTGAACCCGGCCCGCTGCACGCATTGCGGGCTGTGCGGCAGAATCTGCCGCTACAGCGCCATCGTGTGCGTGGGCGACAAGGTGCTGGTGCATCCCGAACTGTGCCACGGCTGCGGCGGCTGCATGCTGGTCTGCCGCAGGGGAGCCATCACGGAGGTACAACGGGACACGGGCACGCTGCAGATGGGCGCCGCCGGCGCGGTGCAATTCGTGGGGGGCACGTTCCACGTCGGCGAAGCCATGAGCAGGCCGCTCATCCGGCAGGTGAAACAGGCCGCGCCGGATGCCGAGATGGTGTTCGTCGACGCCCCGCCGGGCACCTCCTGCCCGGTGATCGAGAGCGTGCAGGGCGCGGATTTCGTGCTGCTGGTGACGGAGCCGACACCGTTTGGGTTGCACGACCTGAAGCTGGCGGTGGCAATGCTGCGGGTGCTGGGCCTGCCGTTCGGCGTGGCGGTGAACCGCGCCGGCGCCGGTGACGACCGGACGCGCGACTGGTGCCGCGCGCAGGGAATCGAGATACTGGGCGAAATTCCCGACGACCGCCGCGTGGCAGAAGCCTATTCGCGCGGCATCATGGCGCTGGAGGCGGTGCCGGCTTTCCGCCAACATCTGGCGGCCCTGCTGGCCCGGCTCGACCAGGCGGGTGCCCCCGTGCCGCAGGTGGCCGCGCGATGAAGGAACTGGTGGTCATCAGCGGCAAGGGCGGCACGGGCAAAACCTCTCTGGTAGCCTCCTTCGCGGCACTGGCGCGGGAGGCGGTGCTGGCCGACTGCGACGTGGACGCAGCCGATCTGCACCTGGTGCTCGAGCCCCGCACGATCGAGCGGCACGCGTTTTCGGGCGGCTACCGCGCGCGCATCAAGCCCGGGCACTGCACCGCCTGCGGCAAGTGCGAGGAGCTTTGCCGTTTCGAGGCCATCCGCTTCGACGGACCCGGCAACGGAATCGTCGAGCGGACCTTTCGGGTGGACCCGATGGCCTGCGAAGGCTGCGGCGTGTGCGCCTGGTTTTGCACGGAGCGCGCCATCGAGTTCGCGCCGGTGGTGAACGGCGAATGGTTCCTCTCCGAGACACGGTGCGGGCCGATGGTGCACGCGCGGCTGGGCGTGGCCGAAGAGAATTCGGGCAAGCTGGTGAGCACCGTGCGCGCAAACGCCCGCCGCGTGGCCTCGGAGCGTGGCCTCGGGCTGGTGATCGTCGACGGCTCTCCGGGGATCGGCTGCCCGGTCATCGCTTCCATCACCGGCGCGCAGCTCGTGCTAATGGTCAGCGAGCCGACCGTGAGCGGGTTGCACGACCTGGAGCGCGTGGCGGCCCTGGCGCGCCACTTCGGCATTCCGGCGCTGGTATGCGTGAACAAGTGGGACCTGAATCCGGAGGTCTCGGCGCGCATCGAGAGCTGGGCCGAGGCGCATGGCCTGCGGCCGGCCGGAAGGGTGCGCTACGACGCCGCCGTCACCGCCGCACAGGTGGAAGGTAGGGCGGTGGTGGAACAACAGCAGGACGGCTGCGGCGAAGATATTCGCTCGGTGTGGCAAAACGTGGTAGCGTGTTTGCGCAACGGCACCGAGTGAACATCATGCATCGAAAGATCGGCATTCTCGGCGGCATGAGTCCCGAATCGACCACCGCCTACTACGAGCACATCACCCGCCGCTACACGGCACAGTACGGCGATTACGGCTACCCCGAGATTCTCATCTACAGCGTCAATTTCCAGCGCTACGTGGAGTGGCAGCGCGAGGGCCGTTGGGACGAAGCGGCCGCGGCCATGGCGGATGCCCTCGAGCGCCTGCGCCTGGCGGGGGCGGATTTCGGCCTCATCGCCACCAACACCATGCATATCGTCTTCGACCGGGTGCAGGCGGCGGTACGCATGCCGCTCCTGAGCATCGTGGACGCCACGGCGCTAGGCATCCGGGAAGCCGGCGCCCGCACGGTGGGGCTGCTGGGTACCGTGTTCACGATGCGGGAGCGCTTCTTCCGCGACGGGCTGAACCGGCACGGCATCGGGGTGCTGGTGCCGGAGGCTGAGGAAGACCAGCAGCGGATGAACCGGATCATCTTCGTGGAACTGTGCCGCGGGGAGGTACGGCCCGAATCGCGCACGTTCTTCCTGGAGACGATGGAATCGCTCGGCCGGCGCGGCGTCGAGGGCATCGTACTGGGCTGCACCGAGATTCCCCTGCTGGTGCGCGAGGGCGATTCGAAATGGCCCCTGTTCAACACCACCCTGCTGCACGCGGAACGGGCCTTGCAGGAAGCGGTAGGGGACCACCGCAAGCGTGTTGTCGATGAAAGCACGTGAATGGAGGAGCGTGTGCAGAAGAACTACCCGGAATACTACCGCTACCTGCGGGAATTGACCGCCGGGCTTTCCACCCGGTTGCCGCGGCCCATGGAGGGCTTCGCGGCCCTGCACTCGGGCGCCCTGGCGGAAGGCGCGCTGGATACCCGGACAAAAGAGCTGATCGCGTTGGGCATCGCCATCGCGGTGCGCTGCGATGGCTGCATCGCCTATCACGTGCACGACGCCATCGCGGCAGGCGCCACCGGGGAACAGATCGTCGAGACCATCGGGGTCTCGGTATTGATGGGCGGCGGGCCGGCACTGATGTACGGAGCGGAGGCGCTCGAGGCGCTGAACCAGTTCGAGGACGAAGCGAAAGCGCCTCGATAGGCCATGGGCGGCTCGGGCCGGCGGAGCACGCTTGCCCTGTAGATGCAAGTTGCATCTAAGCGCCAGGACCTGATAGTCTGATTCTATGCCTGCGAATCCACCTGGCGTGCGGCTCCCGGCGGGCAACGGGAGACTCGACCGGCGGGCGTGGCTGCGACAGGCAGCCGTGCTTCCGGCCGCGGCGGGCCTGCTGCGCGCGGGACAGGCGGCGACCGGCCGCGTTGTTTCCACGTTGGGCGCGAAAAGTCCTCCCCTGGAGGTCCGCACCCTCGACGGGAAGACCTTCGCGGTGCACAAGCAGCCGGGCAAGGTGGTGCTGGTGGATTTCATGACCACCTCGTGTCCCAGTTGCAAGAAGGCGGCGGAGGCCATACAGGCGCTGTACCGCGAATTCGGCGGCAAGGGCTTTCTGCCGGTGGGGATCGCGATGGACGCGCAGGGTTCCGGCATGCTGCCCTTCTACCGAAACCTTTACAAGCTGACATTCCCCCTGGGGACGGTGGATCGGGACGAGGCGATCCGGTATCTCGACCACCCCGCCGGCAGGCCGTTGTACGTGCCCACCCTGGTGCTGCTGGACAAGCAGGGCAGGATTTTCATGAAGGAGGTGGGGTGGATCGGGGAGGAGAAGCTCCGTTCGGCCGTCACCCGCCTTCTTGAACAGAAGAGTTGATTTGGAGGTTGCCATGAAGAACGCACTTTGGGCCATACCGGCGGTATTGTTCGCATCGGTTGCCGCGACCCAGACGAAGCCGGCGGCGGAACAGCCGGCCGGGCCGCGGGCGCAACCGGCACAGCAGTCGGCGCAGGTGGCACCGCAAGCCACGCCGCAGGTATACGGGCGCGGGCGGGGCGGTCTCCCGTGGGCTTGGAACGATCAGGACCGGGACGGCATTTGCGACGTCACAGGCCGGCCCGTGGGGCAGGGCCGCGCCATCAGCGCCGGAGGCGGCAGAGGCCGGGGCTGGGGTGATCAGGACGGAGACGGCATCTGCGACTTCACCGGCCGGCCGGTCGGATGGGGCCGCGGGGCTGCCGCCCGGGGACCCGGACGCGGTCGCGGCGCCGGCGCCTGGGGCGGCGGATGGGGTCGTGGACGCGGCCGCGGCGCTGCCGCCTCGGGGCGCGGTTGGGGGCGCGGCTTGGCAACTCCGCCCGCACAGCCCACCCCACCGCCGTCGCGGTGAAGCCGTGCGATCGGTCGCTTGAGACGAAAAGGGCCGCGCCCCCTTTCGGGAAGCGCGGCCCAAGTCGGTCTGTTTGTTCTGTGGATTAGTAGTCCATCTCGGGGCCGTGGCCGGGACCGCCGGGGCCGGGAGCCGGCTTCTTCTCGGGGATCTCCGCGACCATGGCTTCGGTGGTCAGCATGAGGGAGGCGATCGAAGCGGCGTTCTGCAGCGCCGTGCGGGTCACCTTGGTGGGATCGATAACGCCCGACGCCACCAGATCTTCGTAGGTTTCGGTCTGGGCGTTGTAGCCGTGGTTCGGGTTGTCGCTTTCCCGCACCCGCTGGGCTACGATGGCGCCCTCGTTGCCGGCGTTCAGAACGATCTGCCGCAGGGGCTCCTCGCAGGCGCGCCTGACGATGTCCACGCCGATCTGCTCGTCGTTGCCGAGCTTCAGGTTCTCCAGGGCCGAGGCCGCGCGCAGCAGAGCCACGCCGCCGCCCGGAACGATGCCTTCCTCCACCGCCGCACGAGTGGCGTGCAGGGCGTCCTCGACGCGAGCCTTCTTTTCCTTCATCTCGGTCTCGGTGGCCGCCCCGACCTTGATCACCGCCACGCCGCCGGCCAGCTTCGCCAGGCGCTCCTGCAGTTTCTCGCGGTCGTAGTCCGAGGTGGTCTCCTCGATCTGGGCGCGGAGCTGCTTGATGCGACCCTCGATGGCCTTGGCCGTGCCGGCGCCGTCCACGATGGTGGTGTTGTCCTTGTCCACGGTGATGCGCTTGGCCCGCCCCAGGTCATCCAGCCGAACGCCTTCCAGCTTGATGCCGGTCTCTTCCATGATGGCCTTGCCGCCGGTCAGGATGCCGATGTCCTCCAGCATGGCCTTGCGGCGATCGCCGAAACCGGGGGCCTTCACCGCGCAGCAGTTCAGGGTACCGCGGAGCTTGTTCACCACCAGGGTGGCCAGCGCTTCGCCTTCCACTTCCTCGGCCACGATCAGCAGCGGCTTGCCGGAACGCGCGATCTGCTCCAGCAGCGGCAGCAGGTCCTTCATGTTGCTGATCTTCTTCTCGTGGATGAGGATGTAGGGATCTTCGAGCACCACTTCCATGCGCTCGGGATCGGTGACGAAGTAAGGCGACAGGTACCCGCGGTCGAACTGCATGCCTTCCACGGTGTCCAGCTCCGTGCTCATGGTCTTGGACTCTTCGACCGTGATGACGCCGTCCTTGCCCACCTTCTTCATGGCATCGGCGATGATGTTGCCGATGGTGCTGTCGCTGTTGGCGGAGATGGTGCCCACCTGCGCGATCATGTCGCCGGACACGGGCTTGGAGAGCTTCTGGACTTCGTCCACCGCCACGTCGACGGCCTTCTCGATACCGCGCTTGAGCGACATGGGGTTAGCGCCCGCAGCCACGGCCTTGACGCCTTCGCGGAAGATCGACTGCGCCAGAATGGTAGCGGTGGTGGTGCCGTCGCCGGCTACATCGGAGGTCTTGGAGGCGACCTCGCGAACCATCTGGGCGCCCATGTTCTCGAGCGGGTCCTTCAGCTCGATTTCCTTGGCCACGGTGACGCCGTCCTTGGTGATGTTCGGGCCGCCGAATTTCTTCTCCAGGATGACGTTGCGGCCGCGCGGGCCGAGGGTCACCTTCACGGCGTCCGCAAGCTGGTTGACGCCGCGGAGAATCGCCTGACGCGAATGTTCGGAATAAACAATCTGTTTCGCCATGGAACTACCTCAAACCTCCTGAATTAAGCCTTCTTGGCCGCCTGGGGTGCGGCTTCCAGAATGCCGAGAACCTCGTCCTCGCGCATGATCAGATACTCGTTGCCGTCGATCTTGATATCGCTGCCGGAGTACTTGCCGAACAGGATGCGATCTCCCACCTGGACGTCCAGCGGGACCAGCTTGCCGTCTTCCAGGCGCTTGCCCTTGCCGACCGCCACCACTTCGCCTTCCTGCGGCTTCTCTTTGGCGGTGTCCGGGATGTACAAACCGCCCTGCATGACTTCCTGCTCTTCGACGCGTTTCACCACAATACGGTCATAGAGCGGCCGAATCTTCATCTGAGAACTACCTCCACGTTGATTCTGGATCTTTTGGTTTTCTTAGGACTGTAGCGGAATCGCCGATGGGCGTGATTCCGAGAATTATTATTAGCACACTGCGGCGATGAGTGACAAGGGCCTTCTGCAAGCGGCTGATAACAAGCCGCTTGTCAACGCGGGCTTGGTTCACCGACAAGAGAAAGCAACATGGCGCCCAAAACCAGCGCCGCCAGGATATGCACGATCCACATGACGCGCCCCCTTCGGATGGGAACGCGCAGGACACACCGCCGTTCGGCTCACCCGCGGGTTGATATAGTAGAGGGCGTACACATGCGAGGCACCCGGTGGCTCATCCTGCTGGCCATTGGCGCGATCCTCGGCGGCGTGGGCCTGACGTACCGCATCCGGAAATCCGCACTCGAGCGGGAGGCGCCCCCCAGGCCCAAGGCGCTTCCGCTGGACCTGGCGTCTTCAGCCGAAAACTGGGTTTGGACCCAAAGCATGCCCGGCGAAGGGCGGCCGGCCGTCGAAATCAAAGCCAGACGGTACGGCATGTCGAAGGACAACTCCCGCATCGCGCTGGAGGGGGTGGAGTTGCGCATCTTCCACAAGCGGGACGGCCTTTACGACCGGGTGCGAAGCCCGCGGGCGGAATTCTTCACCGCCGAAAAGCGGCTCTACTCGGAGGGACACGTGGAGATCACCCTGGGGCTGCCGCTCGAAGGGGAGCCCCGCGCCCACCCGGTTTCCATCCGCTCCTCCGGGGTGGCATTCGACAGCGAAACCGGCCGCGCGTGGACCGAGCGCCCGGCCGAGTTTACGTTTGAAAACGGCGTTGGGAAATCCATGGGGGCCTCCTACGATCCGCTGGCCAAGCGGCTGCACATGACCAGCCAGGCGGTGGTGGACTGGCATCCGGCCGGGCCCCGCACCAGGCCCATGCGGGTGGAGGCCGGCGACCTGACCTACGAGGAAGCCGAGGGCAAGATCTGGCTGCGGCCGTGGGCCCGGTTGACGCGCGGCGAAACCGTCATCGAATCCGCCGCCGCGGTGCTCACCCTGGTGGACGGCGTGATCCGGCAGGTGCAGGCGGCCAAGGCGCACGGCACCGCGACCTATCCCGACCGGAAGCTGGCCTACGGCGCCGAGGAGCTGTGGGCGGAACTCTCTCCCGGCGGCGCCATTACGAAAGTGACGGGTCTGCGGAACGCGCGGCTGGTTTCCGCGGCCCAGCGCTCCGTCACCACCGTGACGGGCGATCGCGTGGACCTGGACTTCGCCGAGACCAAGGGGGAGAGCACCCTTACCCAGGCGGTGGCCTCGACGAAAGCGGTGGTGGAGTCGCGCCCGCTGGCGGCCGCCGGGCGGCAGATGCCGGAGACGCGCTTCCTGCGCAGCGAAATCATTGCGGTGAAGATGCGGCCGGGAGGGCGCGAGATCGAGCACGTCGAGACCCACGCCCCCGGCAGCCTGGAGTTCCGCCCCAACACGCCGGCGCAGCGCCGCCGCACGCTGGAGGGCGAGCGGCTGTGGATCGGCTACGGGCCGAAGAACCACATCGAGAGTTTCCTGGCCAGCAACGTAACCACCCGCACGGAGCCGAACGCCGAGGAGCGCAAGCGCAAGCGCGCGGTGGCGGTCACCAGCAGCCGCCGCCTGCGCGCGCAGTTCACTCCCGCGGGGCAGCTTGCGCGCCTGGAGCAGTGGGAAGACTTCCGCTACCAGGCGGGAGACCGCAAGGCGCGCGCCGAACGCGCCATCCTGGAGCAGGCCTCCAACCTGCTGCTGCTCGAGGGGAAGGCGCGCGTCGAGGACGCCTCCGGCTCCACCGCCGCCGACCACATCACCCTCAACCAGGAGAGCGGCGATTTCTCCGCCTCCGGGAAGGTGAACTCGAGCCGGCTGCCCGATCCGAAGCCCGGCACCGGCGTGCTCTCCGGCCAGGAGCCGCTGCAGGCCGTGGCAGAGACAATGACCTCCACGCGCGGCAACCGCCTGATTGTCTACGAGGGCGGCGCGGTGCTCTGGCAGGGCGCCAACCGGGTGCAGGCAGACCGCGTGGAGATCGACCGCCAGGGCCGCACCCTCCTGGCCCAGGGAAACGTGGTGACGCAGTTTCTGGACGCTCCGGACCCCAAGGCGCGATCGGGCCCGCGCTTCACCACGGTGCGGGCGGCCAGGATGGTCTACACCGAGGCGGAACGCCTGGCGCACTATACCGGAGGCGCCGCGCTGGAGCGCCCGGGCCTGGAAGTGACGGCCGCCGGGATTCGCGCCTTCCTCGCGGAGGGCGGCGGGCCGAACCTCGAACGCGCCCTGGCCGACGGCAAGGCCGAAATCGTGCGCTCCTCGCCGGGCCGCACCAGCACCTTCCGCGGCGAGCACGCCATCTATCATGCGGCGGAGCAGAAGATCGTGGTCAACGGCGGCGACCCGCACCTGGACGATAGCGCCAAGGGCATCGTGCGCGGCGACGAATTGACCTACTTTGCAAACGATGATAGGCTGCTGGTTACCGGCGCGCCCGGCAGCCCGGTCAGAAGCCGCATCCGCCGTAAATAACCCGCATGCGACGGCTCGAAACCAGCGAAATCTCCAAGTCCTATCGTGGCCGCAAGGTGGTGGACGACGTCTCCGTTTTCGTGCAGCAGGGCGAGGTCGTGGGACTGCTGGGGCCGAACGGCGCGGGCAAAACCACCACGTTCTACATGATCGTGGGGCTGATTATGCCCGATTCCGGCCGCGTCCTGGTGGACGACGAGGACATCACCGGCCTGCCGATGTACCAGCGCGCGCGGCGCGGCATCAGCTACCTGCCCCAGGAAGCTTCGGTCTTTCGCAAGCTCACCGTCGAAGAGAACCTGATGGCGATTCTCGAGACCCTGCCGCTGCGCGGCCGCGAGCGGCGCGAGCAGATGGACCGGCTGATCGACCAACTGGGCCTCGAGAAAGTGCGGCACAGCCGCGGGTACATGCTGTCGGGCGGGGAGCGGCGGCGCGTGGAGATCGCCAGGTCGCTGGTGATCAACCCGCACTTCCTGCTGCTGGATGAGCCGTTCTCGGGCATCGATCCCATCCAGGTGCTGGAACTGCAGCGCATTATTTTCGACCTGAAACGCAGCGGTATCGGCATCCTGGTGACCGACCACAACGTGCGCGAAACCCTGGTGGTGACCGACCGGGCCTACATCATCAACAACGGACGCATCTTCCGCGCCGGAAGTCCCGAGGCGCTGGGCCGGGACCCGGAAGTGAAGCGGGTGTATCTCGGCGAATCTTTCACGCTGCGCGTCTAAGTACATATGCGAATCCTGTTCCTCTTCTTAGCCGGCGCCGTGTGCGCCTTTCCGCAGTTCACCGCGGGGATCAAGGCGGGCGTTCCCCTGACGGACTTTTTCGATACCGTGAGCAGCCCGAACTTCGGTTTCAACTCCGATACGAAACGCTATGTCATCGGCCCGACCGTGGAGCTGCGGCTGCCGGGCGGGTTGGGCTTCGAGTTCGATGCGCTCTACCGCCGCTTCCACTACGAGGGCGAGATCAGCAACGGCGATGCCATGACCAGCCGTACGAAGGGCGGCGCCTGGGAGTTTCCATTGCTGGCCAAGTACCGCTTCCCGTTTCCGCTGGCGAGGCCCTACGTTCTGGGAGGGGTGGCGTGGAACACCCTGACAGGCTTGCGGCAGGATGTTACGAGCCTGGTGACGGGCCGCAGCAGCACCGACGAGCCCGCGGAACTGCGGGAGCGGACCACTACCGGGATCGTGCTCGGCGCGGGGCTGGAAGTGGGCGCTATCGTGCTCCGCATCAGCCCGGAGGTGCGCTACACGCGCTGGGGCAGCTCGCAGTTCCGCGGCCCCAACGACGCACTGAGGTCGAACCGCAACCAGGCGGAGTTCCTGGTGGGGTTTACCTTTTAGCGGCGGAAGCGCCCTCGCCGGTGTGCCGAAACGGCTTCGTCCGCGGCGGTGTATCGTAGAAGCATGACTCAAGCGAACAGCCGGGTACGCATCGCGCTGGTGGGCCTGCGGGGGCGTGGGCGCGACCTCATCCGCGGCTTTGGCAGAATGCCGGGGGTTGAGATCGCCGCCTTGTGCGATGTGGACGAATCCGTGCTGGCCGCGCGTCTGGCGACGGTCGAGAAGATGACCGGCAAGCGCCCGGCTGCGCTGACCGATTACCGCAAGATCGTGGAGGACCGGTCCATCGACGCAGTAGGAATCGCCACCCAGAATCACTGGCACACCCTGCAGACCATCTGGGCCTGCCAGGCGGGCAAAGACGTTTACGTCGAGAAGCCGGGCACCCACAACGTCTTCGAAAGCCGGCAGATTGTGGCCGCCGCGCGGAAGTACAACCGGATCGTGCAGCACGGCACCCAGACGCGCTCCGCGCCCGCCGTTCAGGAAGCCGTGGCGCGGCTGCGGGAAGGCATCATCGGGGAGGTCTACATGGCGCGCGGGCTGTGCTTCAACTGGCGCGACACCATCGGCCGCGCCCAGCCGGAGCCGGTACCCAAGGGCGTGCACTACGACCTGTGGATGGGGCCCGCCCCGGCCAGGCCCTTCACCCGCAACCGCTTCCACTACAACTGGCACTGGCAGTGGGACTACGGCAACGGCGATATCGGCAACCAGGGCGCGCACGAGATGGACGTGGCGCGCTGGGGCCTGGGGGTGACCTATCCCACGCGGGTCAGCGCCATGGGTGGGCACTTCCACTTCGACGACGACCAGGAGACCCCCAACACCATCACCGCCACCTTCGAGTTCGATGCGAACGGCAAGAAGAAGCTGCTGGTCTTCGACGTGCGGCACTGGATGACCGCCGGGGAAGCGGGCATCGGGCAGCCCGGCAGGAGCGCCATCGGCAATATCTTCTACGGCTCGGAGGGCTACCTGGTGAGGGAGCGCTTCGGCTACCGCACCTTCCTCGGCCGGGAACAGAAGCCCGGGCCGGCGGCCGGCCCCTCGCGGGAAAACCACATGGAGAACTTCATCCAGGCGGTGCGCAGCCGGCGGAAGGAAGATCTCAACGCGGAGATCGAGGAAGGCGCCATCACCTGCACCCTGGTTCACCTGGCTAATATCTCTTACCGGTTAGGCCGCGCCATCCGGTTCGATCCGCAGGCGCCGGCGTGCCCGGGCGATGCCGAGGCTACCGCCATGCTGCGGCGCACGTACCGCGCCCCCTATACGGTTCCAGAGCAGGTTTAGTCCGGCGCGCGGCGGCCTGCGGTATAACGGGGGAATGCTCCACCGCATGGCCGCTGCCGCCGCGCTGCTCGCCGCCGCACTCTGGGGACAGCCGCTGAAGATTACAGAACCGCCGGACGGCGCCATCCTGAACCGGCATGATGGCGTAACCACGCCCGAGGGGCTCCGGGTGACCGTCCGGGGCGAAGGCTCGGGCAGCGTGCGGGTGAACGGCGTGGCGGCCAGATCCGCCGGCGGCAGGTGGGAGGCGCAGGTGCTTCTCACCCGCCTGGAGAATCGCATCGTGGCCGAAAGCGGCGCCGCCCGGGACGCCATTACGGTCCTGTGGGACCGCGACTCGAGGCCGCGCTACCGCGTCTCGATCGACGACAATATCTGGTTTCTGCGCGACATCGCCCGCAAGCGGTACGACTCGATCTTCGACAACCCGTTCATGGCCTTTTGGCGCGAAATGCACCGTAAGTATGGCGCCAAGGTGCACTTCAACATCTATTACGAGACCGAAGGCTTCGACCTCTCCCAGATGCCGGACCGCTACAAGGACGAGTGGCGCCGGAACGCGGACTGGATCCGGCTCTCCTTCCATGCCCGCGCCAACGATCCCGACCGGCCCTACCTCGAGGCACCCGCCGAACAGGTGATCCGCGACTACCGGCGCGTGACGGCCGAAATTCTGCGCTTCGCGGGCAAGGAAGTGCTGGGGCCCGTGACCACCATTCACTGGGGAGAGGCCACCCGGGAGGCCTGCCAGGCGCTCCGCAAGGAGGGCATACGGGTGCTGGCCGGATACTTCGAATTCGATCCGCGGGGGCGGCCGCGGGTCAGTTACTATCTTCCGGAAGAACGGGTGCGCTATCTTTCGGGACGGGATTACTGGAAAGATACGCAGCTCGACCTGCTCTTTGTACGGCACGACATCGTGCTCAATTCCTTCACCCCGCCCCAGATTCTGGAGCGGCTGGAGCGCATCGGCGCGGACCCGCACCAGGCGGAGGTGATGGAGTTGATGATTCACGAGCAGTACTTCTACCCGGACTACCGCGCCTATGAGCCGGATTACAAGCAGCGCGTAGAGACCGCCATCCGGTGGGCCACGGAACGCGGCTACAGGCCGGCCTTCTTCGGCGACGGATTCCTGGGCGCCACGCCCCCCGCCGGGCGGTAAGCCGCCGCGGCGATGTTCGCCCGGCTACGCCCGCGGGCCGCGACGGTGCCGCGGGGGCATGCCGCGTGCATGGCCTGATGCGTGCCGCACCGGGAAGAGCGCCGCAGGCTGCGGGAGGAACACCACGCCGAGCGCATCCACGCGCGCCTTTCCGAACGGCGCGGCCACAGCTACCTGGGGGATGCCGTGCTGGGCGCTATCGACGGCTGCGTCACCACGTTCGCCGTGGTGGCGGGATCGGTGGGGGCGCAGTTTCCGGGCGTGGTGGTGGTGGTGCTGGGGCTGGCCAACCTGGCGGCCGACGGGTTCAGCATGGGCGCCAGCAACTACCTGGGCACCAAGAGCGAACGGGAGCGGGTGGAGAACGCACGGCGGGAGGAGGAACGGCATATCGACCAGGTGCCCGAGGGCGAGCGCGAGGAGGTCCGCCAGATCTTCGAGCGGAAGGGTTTCAAAGGGGAGGCCCTGGAGCACATCGTGGAGGTCATTACCAGCGATCGCGAGTTGTGGGTGAACACCATGATCACGGAGGAACTCGGGCTGCCTCTCGAAGGGCCATCGCCGTGGCGGGCGGGCCTGTCCACCTTCGCGGCATTTGTGACGGCGGGGCTGGTGCCGCTGCT
>JAWLGN010000376.1:0-4553 GCA_041685075.1 Bryobacteraceae bacterium | reverse complement strand
GACGAGGCCACAGCACGGGCAGAGATCTGGACGCCGCTCTGGAATCGCCCGGCGCGCTGGGGCGAAATCCGCTGCCTGTTGCGCGAGGGCCGTGCAAGTCTTGGTGATAGAAACGCGCAGAACGGATTGGAGTTCGCACAAGCAGTGGCCTCGCTCGGGGTGGATCGGGCCATCGGCGGATTCGTCCGCTACAGCTTGCAGAGGCGGCGGGGCGATTCCTGCATCGCCCTGCCGGCGGGAGCGTTCAGCGTTCGACACCGGTCGCTATCGGATCTGGTGCGCGAACTAGGTCCCCTGATCGAGCAGGCGGACCGGGCCGTTCGAAGCCGTGGCAAGGAGGTTCCAAATTCCTGGCCGCCGCTTCTGAGGCAGGTCGAGGAAGCGGAGTACAACCTCCTGCTGCGGGACACGCCGGATCTCCTGGTCGACCTTGCGGCGGCGGTGGGGTGCATGCATCGCTGGCTGTTATCGCGCGAGATAGAAACCTATCTGCCGCGCCGGTTGAGTGAAGGATGGATTTCGTCCTGCGCGCCCCTGCCCGAGGTCCGCATTGCGGCGGCACTGGCGTCGTTGCGAGGAACCGGGGGAGGGATCTGGTACAACCTCAAGCGGAACGCCAAGGAATTTTCCTGGACAGGGCGCGACCTGGCGGAGCGGATGCTGACGACCCTGCGGCGGCGCATGCTCGCGGAAGAGGCCGGTTCCGAGGAAGGGGGTGGGCCGTTTCAGGCCTCCTGCCGCGTATCCATCGTAGATGTGAACCGGTTTCTTGAAGGACGGGTCGACGATGGGCTGATTGACGATCTGTTGCATGCTTTCGTGCTGGTCCGGCAGGTTCACCACCGCCCGGCGCCAGATCGCGAGGAGCCTTGGCCGGCGTATGCCCTTCTGAAGCTGCTCTATCAGCCGGAGGCGGTGCAAGGACCCGATGGTGAGGTGCTGCTGAGGCCGGACCCGAGGATCGCGGCGCTGCTCTCGAGCGCGCGCGGGGCGAGGGAAGGCGCCGTTGCAGCGGCCTGTGCCATCGCCCAGCAGCGGCTGAGGGTGGCCGGACTGGCGCCGGTCGAAGGAGAGTACCCTGCAGGGCTGGACCCGCGCCGGCTGGGCGCCGCCCTGCTCATCCCCGTAGACGCGGTGAAAAAGCTGGTTCTGAGTGCGACTACACGACGGCACGAGGAGCCTGAGCCGGCGGAGAGATAAAGGAGAAAAGCGCAATGATCGATTTCGTAACGTTGAATGCGGCGCCCCGGCTGTTGCTGGAGGCGAAGTTGAAACCGGCTCAGGGCGATCGGTTCCAGCCGACGGGCTTTGCGGATCTGGGCGCGGCAGAGTATACGCGTCCCGATGACCCGGAGGGCCGTAGCGGGACCCCGATGCTGCTGGTGGAGAGTGCGCAGTCCGTGGCGAACCGGCTGGAAAAGACCTGTCTGGAGGGCGACGGGCCCGACCTGGATCCGGCACTCCAGGGCCTGCCATACGTAGCGGCAACATTGAAAGCCAAGGCGGGTCTGGACGGAGCGATCCGGACGAGTTCGCTCGTGGAAGCGCACCGCCTGGCTTCGCCGTACTTTGTGAAAACGGAGTTCGGGAAGCGGCTCTGCAAGGAGATGGAGTACACGGGCAAAGGTCCCCTGGACTGGAAGAAGATCTACGCGGCGCTGTTCAAGTATGACCCGAACTCGCTCTTGCACGGGGTGTTTCTGTCGCTCCTCGGAGACGGGCGCGTGCGGGTGCCCCGGGCGGTTACCGGTTTCATCGAAGCCGAGAACGTCAAGCAGGTGGTTTCCGGTGGAGTGAAGAACAGCCCCGTGGATCCGACCGGCCAGATTCAGGTAGAAGGGGCGGACACGGACAGGGGAGTCTATAGCAACGTACCTTACGCTCGGGTGGAGTATGTGGCGGAAAAGATCACCGCCTATTTCAACCTGGACCTCGCGCTGATCCGCGGCTTCGGCCTGCCGGAGCCCGCCGGGAGACTGCTGACGGCGCTGGCGCTGCTGAAGATCCGCCGCTTCCTGAGCGGCCACCTGCGGCTGCGGACGGCATGCGACCTGGAGCAGGTGGGCGAAGCCGTGGTGATGCGGCCAGAGGGATTTGCTGTGCCGGCGGAGAACGAACTACTACGGGAAGTCCAGGCACTGATCGGCGAATGCCGCGGCCTGTTTGCAGATCCACCTGTGACAGAACTGAAGACGCCCGTAAAATTGGCGAAGAAGCAGGAGGAAAAAGCTGCCGAAGCCGGAGGCGAAAGGTGACCACCGTAGAACTGCGCCTGCTGGCCAACCGGTATCACGGCACGGCCTGGGGGCGGCACGTCAACGAGGGTGTGCCCGAGTGGCCGCCCTCGCCGTACCGGCTGGTGCGCGCGCTTTACGATGCCTGGAAACGAAAGCGCCCGCACCTTGCGGAAAGCGCGGTACTGGAGGTGCTGCGGGCTTTGGCGGACACGCCGCCCTCGTTTCGCCTGCCCAAAGCGGCAGCCTCCCACACGCGCTCGTATCTCAGTAGTAACACGACGGACCCCTCCGACAAACGGCTGATTTTCGACGCTTTCGTGGCTATCCCGAAGAACAACCGGTGCTTCATAGAATGGCCCGCCGAACTCACCGAAGGGCAGAAGCGCACGCTGACGGAGTTACTGGAAGCGCTGAACTACTTGGGACGTTCGGAGTCCTGGGTAGAAGCACGCCTGGCGGATGGCTGCACCGGCGGGCTGCTCGATTTTGATCCAGCGGAACGCGCTGACGGAAGTGGCGAGCTGATGAGCGTGGCCTGCCCCGTGCCCGAGCGCGAGTACCAGGGACCCGGGAAGTGGCTGGACGCCCTCACCTACTCGACGACACAGATGCTGAAGGAAAAACGGACGGCGCCGCCGGCCATGCAAAACGTCAACTACGTAGCGCCGCGAAACGCGGTGGTGACGTGGATCGGCTCGCGGAGGCCCGCCGGCGGAAAAGAGGTGACCGGCGTGGTGCTCGCGTTTTCAGGGAAGGTGCTGCCGTTGGGCACCGAGGCCATCTGGGTTGCGGAGCGCATGCGCGAAGCGCTGATGGCGCTGTGGAGCAGGTACAACCCGGATAAGCCGGTCCCGCCGGTGCTGCACGGGAAAGATGACCTCGGCAGGCCGGAGAAGGAGCACCGGCACCTGTTCATTCTGCCGCAGATCGAGCGGTTCGGGCGGAACGCCGGGAGGATCACGCGGGTGCTGCTGCATAGTGCCGAAGGACTCAACACAGGGGTGCTGCAAACCATACTCCGGCTAAGAAGGCTGCACTGGTCGGAGGAGCCGGTCTGGTGCGCGGTATCGTGGCGGGGGAATCGCGAGGACCGTGCCTTCCGCCGCCGCACCACGGTGGTGGAGAGCACCACGCCATTTGTGACTTCGCGGCATTGGCGCCGGGGCCGCGGTACTTTGGAGCAGTTTCTGGCAGCGGAGGTGCGCCGGGAATGTAGAAATCACCGGCTGCCCGAGCCGGTCTCCGTCCAGGCCATCGGGAAGCCCGCGGGGCGCTGGCAGTGCATCCAGTTTCGCCGCAGCCGGAGAGGCGAGCCGCCACTGCCCGGCTATGCTTTTCGCGTTGTGTTCCCTGAAGAGGTCCCGGTGCCGTTCAGCCTGGGTTCGGCCTGCCATTTCGGGCTGGGGCAGTTTGACCGGGTATAGCGCGATGCGGAACTCGTTTATCGTTTCCTACGATATCTCGGATGAGAAACGCCTGCGGCAGGTCTTTCAGACCATGCGGCGGTACGGCGATCATCTGCAGTTCTCGGTGTTCGAGTGCCAGTTGAACCCTTCGGACGTGGTCCGGCTGCGGGGGGAGTTGGCGCAAATCATCCATCACGAGGAAGACCAGGTGCTGTTCATCGATCTCGGGCCGAGTGAAGGGCGGGGAGATCGGGTGATCACTTCTCTCGGGAAGCCGTACACGAACGTGGACTCGCCCTGCATTGTGGTGTAAAGCAAGATGGCTGCTGCCCCAGTGCCTCTGCGCAACGGCGTCCCTCCGGGCGACCGCGCGCTGCCGGAGTATCTTCCGGCCCGGATGGTGAACGAGTACGTCTACTGCCCGCGGCTGTTTTACTACGAGTGGGTGGAAGGCCTGTTTCGGGAGAGCGCGGATACGTTGGAGGGCAAGCTCCAGCACGCGCGCGTGGATAAGGAAGGCAAGGGGCTGCCGGAAGCGGCCGACCTCGGCGAAGAGAAGATCCACTCCCGCACGGTAACGCTCTCGAGCGAGCCCTACCGGCTGATCGCCAAGATGGACCTGGTGGAGGTATCCGGCGGAGTGGCGACCCCTGTGGACTACAAGCGCGGGAAGCCGCGCGAGACCGAGGCCGGGATCGAGTTATGGCCGGCCGACCGGGTGCAACTGGCGGTCCAGGGATTGGTGCTGCGAGAGGCCGGCTATCGCTGCGAAGAGGGCGTGGTGTATTATGCGCGGACGCGCCAGCGCGTGCGGGTGGAGTTCACTGCGGAGCTGATGGCCGAAGCGCTGTCCGCTGCGCAGGGCGCCTGGGCCACGGCGGCGGGCGCCATTCCGGAGCCGTTGGAGGAT
>JAWLGN010000042.1:0-26707 GCA_041685075.1 Bryobacteraceae bacterium | reverse complement strand
CTGATCTCTACGGGGAATTCGCTGCCGTCCTTCCGCAAGCCGGCCAGGTCCATCCCCAGCCCCATGGGGCGCGTGCGCGGGTGCGCGAAGTACTCGTCGCGGTGTCCTTCGTGAGCCCGGCGAAAACGCGGCGGAAGCAGAATCTCCAGCGGCCGCCCCAGTAATTCCTCCCGGGTGTAGCCGAACATCTCCTCGGTCTTCACATTGACCAGGACGATGCGGCCGCGCTCGTCCACCGCCACCACGCCCTGGGCGGCGAACTCGAGAAACGCCTGTAACCGCCTTTCGTTCTGCCGGGCAGCCTCCAGTTCGCGCGCTAACTGCGCGTAGCCGGCCGGGGATACATCCGCCCCCTCCGTCTCATTGGAATAAGGCTCTTCCTCGCCCAAGTGCCGCCCCTCTGAGATGTCTTCAAAACTGCCTACTGATATCTATATACTGTACGCGATTTCGCAGGTTTATTCCCACTCGATGGTGGCGGGGGGTTTGTGTGTAAGGTCGTAAAGGACACCGCCCACGCCGGGAACAGCAAGCAGTTCGCGGGCCATGGCCTCGAGAAGAGGCCCCGGCACGGGGGCCGAGTCCGCCGTCATTCCGTCCACGCTGTTGACCGGGCGCAGCACCACGGAATCGGGCGCCTGCGCCGTGCCCAGCGGTATCAGCACTACGGGAAACTGCCAGATCTGCCGGTCGAAGCCGCTGTCCCGCGAAAGGCGCCGCACGATGGCGTCGGCGCGGCGCAACCGTTCCAGCCGCTCCGGCGTCAGGGCGCTTGCCCGCACCCGCATGGTCTCGAGCGGCTCGCGCAGGGCCACCGGCGCCACCACCCGGTTGATCCCCTGGTGGCGGTTAATCAACTCCGTCGCGGCGTCATGATCCGGCTGTCGAATGGCCAGCACCGGTGCATAGGTGCGGCAGTCTCCCTGCACCCCTACCGAGCGTACCGGGATGAGATGCCCGCCGGCCGCGGCTTCCACCGGCGCATCGGCTCCGGCGCACAGGCAGCGCACCGCCAGCCCCGGCCCGGGGAAGGGATGGCGCTCGAGCAGTTCCGCCGGCAAACCCAGTTCTCTGCCGATTTCCCGCACCTCGTCCTTGTAGAAGGAGGCCAGCGGCTCGACGATCCGCCCCTCCTCGATGAGCCGTTGGATCCCTTCCACCCGGTTATGGTGCGTCTTGATGAGGGCCGCCTTTTCGCTGCCGCCGCTTTCGATGGTGTCGGGGTAGATGGTGCCCTGGCCCAGAATCCAGCCGCCCTCCACCAGGTGGCGCGATGCGATGATGCGCTCCTGCACCCGCACGAACTCTTCCCCGATGGCGCGCCGCTTGGCTTCCGGGTCGCGCGCCTCGGCCAACTGCGCCAGAAACTGCCGCTCGGCGCGCTCGACGGTCACGGTCCCGGCGCCCAACGCGGCGAAGGTGCGCTCCACAAACTCGGTTTCGCCTTCCCGCATCAGCCCGGTGTCCACGTACACACCGCGCACCCGCTCGCTCCCCAGCGCCCGCAGGCAGAGCGTGTAGGCCACCGTCGAATCCACCCCGCCGCTCACGAAGAAGAAGACGCTGCGCTCCCCCACGCAATCCCGGATCTCCTCTTCGATCCGGGGCACCCTGTGGCGCGGCTCCCAGTTGCGCTCGCAGCCGCAGACGCGGAACAGAAAATGGCTCAGGATCTGGCTTCCCCGCGTGGTGTGGACCACTTCGGGATGAAACTGCAAGCCGTAGAGCCGCCGCCCGGGATCGGCCATGGCGGCGATCCCGCAGGTCGGGGTGCGGCCCGTGACCGCAAAGCCCGGAGGCGCCGCCGTGACGGTGTCCCGGTGGCTCATCCAGACCTGCTGCCGGCCTTCCAGCCCCGAAAACAGCGCCGCCGTGGGATCGGTCACCTCCAGGGTAGCCAGGCCGAACTCGCCCCGGTCGCCCTGCCTGACCTCTCCGCCCAGCAGCCGCGCCATGAGCTGCTGCCCGTAGCAGATACCCAGCACCGGCCGGCCGGACTCGAAGATCGCGGGATCCACCCCCGGGCTGCCGTCTTCGTACACGCTGTGCGGCCCGCCCGAGATAATCAGCCCCCTCCGCCCCTCCAGTTCCGCCGCGGGCGTCTCCGAAGGCCGTACCTCCGCGTACACCCCCAGTTCCCGGACTTTACGTGCAATCAGGTGACAGTACTGGCCCCCCGTGTCCAGGACGGTAACCTGCGTCGGGGGCTTCGGTCGGCGATTCACTCTACGATTATTGCTCGCCGCGCGGCTGCGCCGAAAGACGCTGCACCACGATCCTCTGGGCCGATTCGAGCAGGGCCCTGGCCTTGGGCAGCGCCTCGATGGCGCGCTCGATCTCGGGGTCGGTTTCGATCTCCACGCGCCGGCTCTCGTCGCGGTTGAAGGCCGTCAGGTAGATCTCCTTCTTGAGCATCCGCTTCATCCAGTCCATGTTCATGGTGAACTCGGACTCGGTGAATTCGATCCCCTGGTTGAGCAGCCACTGGTGGAATTCGTTCAGCGTGTCGGCGTCCGGCGACCAACCCTGCGGCAGCTTGATGTCGTGCACGCTGAAGTAATACTTGGTGAAGTTGAAGAAGGCGTACTTGCGGTACAGCTCCGTCTGGAAGCGGTCCAGTTTGGGCGATTCGTACTTCTCGTCCGGCGTGATGCCGCCGCCGCCGTAGACGGTGCGGCCGCTATCGGTCATCTTCACGTCGTTGGGGTTCCGGGCTGCGTCGTCGTCCTTCCGGTAGTAGTAGTCGAAGAACGACTTGTTGGTGTAGTCGCGCTGGATGAGCCGCCCGCTCGGCGTGTAGAAGTGCGCCGTGGTGAGCGCCAGACCCGTGTTTTCCCGCAGCGGGTAGACCGTTTGCACAAGTCCCTTGCCGAAGGTCTGCTCCCCCACAATCCAGGCGCGGTCGTGGTCCTGCAGCGCGCCGGCTACGATCTCCGCCGCCGAAGCGGACATGCGGTTCACCAGCACGACGATGGGGTAGTTCCGCCCGCGGTTCCCGTTCTTGGCGATGTAGGGCTTCTCGGCGGAGGAGCGCCCCCGATGCGTGACGATGGTCTGCCCCTTACGCAGGAACCGGTCCGCCACCGCTACCCCCTCGGTTAACAGGCCGCCGGGATTGGTGCGCAGGTCCAGGACCAGCCCGCGGATGTTGTTTTCGCCCAGCTTCCGCAGCGCGTCTTCCACCTCCCGCCCGGTGGTCTCGTTGAACTGGTCGATCCCGATGTAGGCGATCCCCGGTTTCAGCCACATCGGCGGCTGCACGCTGTTGCGGGGAATGGTGTCGCGCGTCACGGTAAAGGTGATGGGTTCGGAAACGCCCTCCCGCGCAATGGTAATCCGCACCTGCGTGCCGCGCTCGCCTTTCAGCCGGTCCGCGATCTCCGTGGTGGTCAGGTTGTCGGTAGGTTCATCGTTCACCCGGATGATGACGTCGCCCGGCCGCAATCCCGCCTTGTACGCCGGAGAAGCCGGGAACGGCCACATCACCACGGTCTTGCCGTTGCGCGGTCCAACCGACATCCCCACTCCCGAGTAGTGCCCCTTCTGGTCCTCCCGAAGCAGCCTGTAGGCCCGCGGATCGAAAAAGTTCGAGTGCGGGTCCAGCGTGCGCAGCATCCCCGGAATGGCGCCGTTGTAAATCGCCTTATCCGGGTCGACCGGCTCGGCAAAGTGCTGCTCCACGACGTTGTAAACCTTTGTGAACGCCCGCAGAGAGGCTTCCATGTCGTCGCTGCCCGTCTCGGCGGCTGCGGCTGCCACCTCGATCTGGGGCCCGTACACTCCGCCCACAATCGAGCAAACCGGAATGATGAGGAAAAGTATGAAAAGGGACCGCCGCTTCTGGGCCATCAAAACATCCGTCCTTAGCTAGAAGTATACCGTAGCCACTTTGTTGGACGCGCCCGGGACGGCAACGATGTACGGAAAAGCGGCCGGCGGTCCGCACAGCGCCTCACAGCGCCCCGTACTGCCCCTCACAGCGGGATATTGCCGTGCTTCTTCCGGGGCATGCCGTCCACCTTGGTTTCGAGCGTTCGCAGCGCGCGGATGAGCCGGAAGCGCGTTTCGTGCGGCTCGATCACGGCATCGATGAACCCCCGCTCGGCGGCTACCAGCGGGTTGGCGAAGCGCCGGCGGAACTCCTCCACCTTTTGCGCCCGCGCGGTCTCCTGGTCGGCGGCGGCCGCCAGTTCTCGCCGGTAAACGATATTGACCGCCCCTTCAGGCCCCATCACCGCGATTTCCGCGCCCGGCCAGGCGAAGTTGGCATCCGTGCGCAGGTGCTTCGATCCCATCACGCAGTAGGCGCCGCCATAGGCTTTGCGGGTGATGACCGTGAGCTTGGGGACGGTGGCTTCGGCGTAGGCGTAGAGCAGCTTGGCGCCGTGCCGGATGATGCCGCCGAACTCCTGCCCGGTGCCGGGCAAAAAGCCCGGAACATCCACAAAAGTGACGATTGGGATGCCAAAAGCGTCACAAAAGCGCACAAAACGTGCACTTTTTGATGCAGAATCGATGTCCAGAACGCCCGCCAGAAACGCCGGCTGATTGGCCACAATCCCCACGCTGCGTCCTTCGAGCCGGGCGAAGCCGATGACGATGTTGCGCGCGAAGTGCTCCTGCACTTCGAAGAACTCGCCGTCGTCGACCACGCGCTGGATCACCTCTTTCATGTCGTAGGGCAGGTTGGATTCAGGCGGCACGATCTCGTCGAGCGATCGATCCATGCGGTCCGGCGGATCGGCGGTCGTGCGGCGGGGCGGCTCGTCGAGGTTGTTCGAGGGCAGGTAGGAGAGCAGCCCCCGGATCATCCGCAGGCACTCGGCATCGTCGGGAGCGATGAAGTGGCCCACGCCGCTGACGGAGTTGTGGGTCATGGGTCCGCCGAGTTTTTCCTTGGTGACGTCCTCGTGGGTGACGGTGCGGATGACCTCGGGACCGGTGACGAACATGTAGCTGGTGCTCTCCACCATGAAGACGAAGTCGGTGATGGCGGGAGAGTAGACGGCGCCGCCGGCGCAGGGCCCCATGATGGCGGAGATCTGGGGGACGACGCCGCTGGCCAGGGTGTTGCGCAGGAAGATATCGGCGTAGCCGGCGAGCGAGGCGACGCCCTCCTGGATGCGGGCGCCGCCGGAATCGTTTAGCCCGATGAGGGGCGCCCCCACTTTGAGCGCCAGGTCCATGATCTTAACGATCTTCTGCGCGTTCGACTCCGAGAGAGATCCGCCCAGCACGGTGAAGTCCTGGGCGAAGACGAAGACGGGGCGGCCGTCGATCGTACCGTGGCCTGTGATGACGCCGTCGCCGGGAATCTGCTGGCCATCCATGCCGAAGTCGCGGCAGCGATGGGTGACCAGTTGGTCGAGTTCCTCGAAGGTGCCCTCGTCGAGCAGCAAGTCGATGCGTTCGCGCGCGGAGAGCTTCCCCTCCTGGTGCTGGCGTGCGCGCCGTTCCCCTCCGCCGCCTTCGAGGGCCGCTTGTTGCCGGCGGCGCACCTCTTCCCGGCTGTTCATTCCACCCTACTGTAACGCTTTTTCTGTCGGTTCGAACGTAGCGCTTTCTGTCGGTTCGAACGTAGCGCTTTATCGACTCGAATGGAGCGCTTTTTCGATCAACTCGAAGCGGCCGTCGGGGAGGACGCGGTAGCGACGCCCGCGCCAGGTGATGGTGCTGCCGAAGAAACCCGCGACCCAGGCGAGGAAGGATGCCGCGTCCTGAAGCGGCACCAGCCACCAGAGGCGGCGCGTCAGGGGATCGCGCAGCACGGCGCCGGCCACCGCCCAGCCCGCGGCCGCGCGCAGCAGGGCGGTGAGGGCGGCCACCCACCAGAGCCCGGGCGCCGCGGCCCACAGCAGCAGCGCCGGCGGAAGCGGGTTGGTGAAGACCTGCCCTACGTAGCCCCAGGGGCGCGAACGGCGTGTGCTGCGGTTCCAGCGCAGGCGGTGCCGCAGGTTCGCTCCCAGCCGCTGCGAGCCGATGCGGTGCTCGATCACGAACGACGAAAGGATTACGCGGTAGCCCGCGGCGGCGGCCAACTGCCCCATGACGAAGTCTTCGGCCAGGTAGTCCTTCAGGCGGGAGAAGCCGCCGATGCGGGCGAGCGTTTCGCGGCGCGCCGCGATGGTGGGGCCGAGAGCAAACTTCATGCCTTCGAGCATCCGGGCCACCAGCACGCCGGAGAGGAACTCGGTATTCAGCCCCAGGGCCTCGAGCGTGGACCAGGGGCTCGATCCAGGCACGGCGCGGTAGGGGCAGGTGGCCAGCCCCACGGCCGGATCATTGAACTCGGCCGCCAGCACCCTCAACATGGAAGGCGCCACCCGGACGTCGCTATCGCTCATCACCACCAGCTCGTGCCGCGCCTCGGCCAGCATGCAGTCGAGGCTGAAGACCTTGGCGTTGGGGTAGGGCGGCTCGCCGGTGGTGATCAGCCGCGAGCGCACCCGGGGGTAGGCCGCACGCAGCCGCTCGACGACCGCGACGGCAGGATCGTCCGGCTGCCGCACGGCGAGGAGGATTTCAAAGTTCGGGTAGTCCTGTTCGAAGAAGCTGCGCAGGTTCTCTTCCAGGCCGTCGTCGAGTCCCGAGAGCGGTTTCAGCACGCTGATGGGCGGGGTGTGGGGCGGCTTCGGCAACCGGACGGCAAGGTAACGGCGGGCGGCGACGATGGTGAGGACGCAATAGACCAGGGATCCGGCGACGACGGCCGAGAGCAGCGCGGCAACCACAACCCTACTGTAACAGCGGCATCACGCGCTTCCGTGCCCGCACCCAGTCGGGGAAGAGTTCCGGGTCCCCCAGCCACACCAGCATCCACTCCACCATCTCCTCCTTGCGGTCGCGCACGGCGGCGGAGGTGCGGGGGTTGCGGGCGGCGAAGCGGGCGTGGTCCTTGGCAGCGATGACCACGCGGCGGCAGGAGCGGGCGCGGTCCTTCAGCCCGGCGGCCAGCGACTCGGCGTAGACCCGGCGCAGCTCTTCGAGCGAGGCTTCGAGTTCCTCGAAGGTCTTTTGCCGCACGCCCGCCCAGGGCTGCTCGAAGGGCAGGCCGGTGCGGCGGAGGAGTTCCCGCAGATAGCTTTCCGAAATGGGGGCGAGTTCGCGGAGCAGGGAATCCCATTCGGCCTCCCCGATGGAAGCCGGCTGGTGGACGGCGAGCCAGGCGGCCAGGCGCTGCTTCTTACTGGCGGTTGCGGAGTCCACGGCGATACTCGGCCACGGCGCGCTGCTGCGCCTCCAGGGTAGCGGAGAAGGTATGGGCGCCGCTGCCGTCCGGGCGCAGCACGAAGTAGAGAGCGTCGGTATCGGCGGGGTGGAGCACGGCCCGAAGGGACTGCTCGCCGGGGTTGGCGATGGCGCCGGGGGGCAGGCCGGCGCGGCGGTAGGTATTGTAGGGGTGGTCGCGGTCGAGGTCCGAGCGATGGATTTGGCCGCGCCAGCCGCCTTCGAGCATGGCGGCGTAGATGGTGGTGGGGTCGCAATCGAGGCGCATGCCGCGCTCGAGCCGCCGCAGGAAGACCGCGGCGATGAGGGGGCGCTCCTCCGGCACCTTGCCCTCGCGCTCCACCAGGGAGGCGAGCGTCACCACGCGGTGCACATCCGTGCCGCCCCCCAGGCGGCTCCAGACCTTGCGGAACTGGTTGGTCATCATGCGGCAGAGGCCCTCGGGCGTGGCGCGGCGCGTGAGGAAGTAGGTGCTCGGGAAGAGGTAGCCTTCGAGCGACGGAGCTTCCGGCGCGAGGTCCCGGATGAGGGCCGGGTCGCGAGCCGCCTTCAGAAACTGCTCGGCCGGGAAGAGCCCGAGTTGCTCGGCCAGCGCGGCGATTTCGAAAATATTCTTCCCTTCCGGCACGCGGAGGCGGTAGGAGAAGATGTCGCCGCGGGCGATGCGGTCGAAGACCTCCATGGCGCTGGCCGGGCGGTGGAAGCGGTACTCGCCGGCCTGCAGCCTCTTGTGGCGCTTGAGCGCGCGCGCGGCCAGGAACTGCCATTCGGCGCGGATGACCCCGGCGCCGGCGAGCTGGGCGGCAATGCGGCGCGTGGGGGTGCCGCGCGGGATGTCCACGAAGACCTCCTGGCCGAAGCCGGCGTACGGCCGGTGGAGCGTGACGAGGAACCAGCCGGCCGCGGCCACGGCGGCGAGCGCAAGCAGGAGGAGGAGGCGTTTCACAAGGAATCCAGGTAGCTCTGCAAGAGGATGACGGCGGAGAGCCGGTCCACCGCGGCGGCGCGTTTCTCAATTCCTATTCCGCTGGCACGGAGCACGCGGGATGCCTCGACGGTGGTGAGCCGCTCGTCCCAGAGCTTGACGGGGATGCCGGTCCGGCGCTCGACGGCTTCGGCGAACTCCCGCACCCAGGCCGACTGGCGCCCTTCGGACCCGCTCATATTGATGGGGTTGCCGACCAGAATAAGGCCGGCCTGGTGCTCGGCGGCCAGGCGGGCCAGGGCGTCCAGGTCGTCGCGCTTCCTGGTGCGCTCCAGGTTGGGCAGCCCCTGCGCGGTGATGCCCAGCGGGTCGCTCACGGCGATGCCGATGCGCCTCCGCCCGACATCGAGCGCCAGGATGCGGGTTTTCGTCTGCAAGTCAATTTCATTATAGACGGCAGCATGTTAGAGTCGAGTCAGCCGCCGCTGCGCGCGGACGGTGGGGTCGAGTCAGCCGGCGCTGCCGCGCCGCAGCGGAAAAAACAGGTGGGAGAGGTCCGTGGCTGTCCCGTTGAATTCATTGAAGCCGGACTTGGAAGTGAAGCACATCCGGGGCTTTGCCGCGCCGCTGATCGCCATCGGAGTGCTGATCGCGATCCTGTACTACGGCCGGGTCTTTTTCATCACCTCCCTGGTGGCGGTCATCATCGCATTCATTCTGGAGCCTTTCGTGGTGCTGCTGATGCGGCTGCGCCTGCCGCGCACGGTGGCCAGCTTCGTGGTGTGCACGGTAGCGCTGCTGGGTCTCTACCTGGCCGGGATCGGGGCCTACGCGCAGGCTTCGGTGCTGTTGAACGAGCTGCCCAAGTACGGGCAGCGGGTGGGCGACCTGGTGGAAGACGTGCGGCAGCGGGTGCAGAACGCCGAGACGCGGATCTACGAAGTGATGATGCCGGCCAGCGCGCGGCGGCGCGAGGAGGAGCGGCAGCGGCAGCTCGAAGCCCAGAGACTGGAGGCGCAGAGGCAGGCCGAGTTGGCGCGCAAGAGGCGCCGGCCGGGGGTGATCATTACCGAACCGCCGCCGCCGCTGCCCCTGCCCGAGGCGCCGGCCTTCGAGAGGCGTTCCGCCATTGCCGAGTACATCTACGCACGGCTGGGGTCGCTTTACCAGATCCTTTTGATGGCTTCCTTCGTGCCCTTCCTGGTCTACTTCATGCTGAGCTGGCGGGACCACATCAACCGCAGCTTCCTGCAGTTCTTCCAGGGGGAGGACCGGCTGGTGGCTGCGCGCAGCCTGCAGGGGATCGCCGGGATGGCGCGCGCCTTCGTGGTGGGGAACTTCCTGCTGGGCCTGCTGCTGGCGGTCTTCAGCTCGCTCACGTTCTTTCTGATCCGGCTGCCGTATCCGCTGCTGATCGGGCCGCTGAGCGGCTTCCTGAGCCTGGTGCCCTACGTGGGCCTGCCGCTGGCGTTGATTCCCCCCATGTTCGTGGCGCTCACGGCATTCAACAATCTATCGGGCTACCTGCTGGTGTTTGCCATCGTGAGCGTCTTCCACTTGTTGGCGCTGAACCTGCTGTATCCCAAGATAGTGGGTTCGCGCGTCCACCTGAACCCGCTGGTGGTGACCTTTTCGCTGATGATCTGGGGCTTTTTGTGGGACGCGGCGGGGCTGGTGCTGGCCATTCCGCTCACCGCCGGTCTGAAGGCCGTCTGCGACAACGTGAAGGGGTTGCGGGCGGTGGGCAAATTCCTGGGCGATTGAGCCGGGAGGTGATGCGATGCTGCCGTTTCGACTGGTCTACCACGAGGATTACGATCTGAACCTGGGCGAGCACGTCTTCCCTTCGCAGAAGTACCGCTGGCTGCGGGAGCGCCTGCTGCTGGACGGATTCGCCGCGCCGGAAGATTTCGTCACCCCGGAGCCGGCCGCCGACGAGGACCTGCTGCTGGTGCACGAGCGCTCCTGGGTGGAGCGTCTGAAACACGGCACCCTGAGCTACAACGACCTGGTGCGGCTGGAGATTCCCTACTCGCCGCGCACCATGCAGGCGTTCTGGCTGGCGGCGGGCGGCTCGATTCTGGCCGCCCGGCTGGCGTTGGAACAGGGCATCGGGTTCAACCTGGGGGGCGGATTTCATCACGCCTTCGCGGGACACGGGGAGGGCTTCTGCGCGGTGAACGACATTGCCGTGGCGGCCCGCAAGATGCAGCGCGAGGGGCTCGTCAGGCGCGTGATGGTGGTGGATTGCGATGTGCACCAGGGCAACGGCACGGCGGCCATCTTCGCGGGCGATCCTTCCGTGTTCACGCTCTCCATCCACCAGCTCAACAACTATCCCGGGGAGAAGCCGCTCTCCAGCCTCGATATCCACCTGGCCGACGGCACCGAGGACGAAGAGTACCTGCACCGGTTGGGGGAAGGCTACCGGCTGGCGCTCGCGAGTTTCGAGCCGGAACTGGTGCTCTACGTGGCGGGTGCGGATCCCTATGGCGAGGACCAGTTGGGCGGGCTGGCGCTCACCAGGGAGGGACTGGAGGAGCGCGACCGGCTGGTGCTGTGGACGGCGCTCAACCACCGCATCCCGGCGGCCGTGATGCTGGCGGGCGGGTATGCCGAGAACGCCTACGACACGGTGGAGATTCACGCCGGCACGGCGCGGGTGGCCCGGAGCGTGCTCGAGCGGGTGGGCTGGCGCGCGCAATCGACCGCGGGATAGCGCGGGCCGGCGCCCATGTTAACCAATGGCAGTCTGGTGCGGCAGCGCGAGGCGCGCCACAATAAAAGCACGCGCGACTCGAAGCCATGACTACCGCGACGCCCAAGCCACAGCCCGAGCGTCCGGCCTTCTGGCCGGTGGTGCCGGACCGCATCGAGGACCTGGGGATTCCGATGCCCCTGGTCGTGAACCTGGCGCTCCGCCATATCCGGGTGCAGGGAACCAGCAGCCTGCGGGCGCTGAGCCGGTCCATGAAAGTTTCGATCGAGGCGACCGAGGCGCTCTACCACTACCTGCGGCAGCAGCAGTTCCTGGACGTGGTGGGGATGCAGGGGGACGACTACGCCTTCAAGCTCACCAACAAGGGCCGGGAGCAGGCCACCGAGCGCTCGCAACTAGGCAACTATGCCGGCCCCATGCCGGTGCACGTGGAAGCCTATCACCGGGCGGCGCGCGAGCAGGCGGCGCATCCCAAGGTGACGCGCGAGTTGCTGTACAACGCCTATTCGGACCTGGTCATTCCGGACAGCATGTTCGATCAACTGGGCCCGGCGCTGATCTCGCACCGCTCGCTGTTTCTATACGGGCCCACGGGCAACGGCAAAACCAGCATCGCGGAGCGTATTCTGCGGATCTACGACGATGCCATCCTGGTGCCCTACGCCATCGACGTGGACGGCCACATCGTGACCCTGTTCGACCCGGTGGTGCACCGGGAGGTGGAGGGCGCGGCCGACGATTACCTGGACCCCCGCTGGGTGGTTTGCCGCCGGCCCTGCGTCACCGTCGGCGGCGAACTGGTGCCCGGCATGCTCGAGCTGCGGCTGGACGAGGCCACCGGGATCTACTCGGCGCCCTTGCAGATGAAGGCCAACAACGGCATCTTCCTGATCGACGATTTCGGCCGGCAGGTGATGTCGCCGCGCGAGCTGCTGAACCGCTGGATCGTGCCGCTGGACCGCCGGGTGGACTACCTCACCCTGAGCCACGGGGTGAAGTTCAAGATTCCCTTCGAAATGCTGGTGGTTTTCTCGACCAACCTGGAACCGCGCGAGCTGGCCGATGAAGCCTTCCTGCGGCGCATCCACACGAAGGTGTACGTGGAGGAGGTGGGGCCGGAGATCTTCGACCGCATCTTCGCGCGGGTGGTGGAGCGCGCCGGGGCGCCGGTTGCCGCCGATGCCGCGGAGTGCCTGCGGCGGCTCTGCCTGGAGCGCTCCCCGGCGCTCAGGGCCTGCTACCCGGTGGATATTCTGGATATCATGCGGTCGATCTGCGAGTACGAGCAGCGGCCCCTGCGGATCACCCAAGCCGAGATGCAGCGCGCGGCGGACCTTTACTTCACGAAGAACATTTAACGCCCCGGTTGTTTAATGCCCTGGACGCGGCGGGGCCGGCGCGGATTGCGAAATCCACGCCGGCTCCGTTCCAGCGCGGGAGTAGAGCGCGAAGGAGGCGTCGGAGTAGAGCAGGCGCCATTCGGGCCGCCGGGCGAGTTCCCGGGCCACGGGGAAGCGGTGGCCGGTGAGGATGAGGTCGGTCTGGGGGAGGCGCCGGAGTTCTTCATCGAGCATTTCGGGCCGGGTACGGAAGAGATCCAGGTTGCGCTCGGCATGGCCGTCCGGATAGGCGGCTTCGTAGCGCGCGTCGCAGGAGACCTTGACCCGGGGGTAGAGCCGCCAGGAGAGATAGGCGCCGTGCACGAAGTAGGTCATGACGTTGCCGCGGAAGCCGGTGCGCTCCAGGTAATCGGCGGCATGGACAGGCTGGATGGGGCCCTGCTCGCGACGCGCGGGGATCGAGACGTCCCAGGGACGATTGGCGCCCACCAGCAGGGCGAACAGCCCCGCGAGCCCCACGAAGGCCGGGCCGGCGGCGGGCAGCGCGCGCCTGGCGGTGCGCTCGAAGGCTTCGCCCAGGCGGGTGGCCGCCAGCGCCGCGGGCACGGAATAGAGCCATGCCAGCGCGAAAAAGGGCAGCAGCTTGTGGGCCCGCATGGCCGCGGCGGCCAGCAGCGCGGTAACCAGTGCGCCGCGAAAGCGGCGGCCCGCCCTTGCCAGCGCGTAGAGATAGAGCGCCAGCATGGTGAGGAAGGGAATGCCGAAGTGGGCGTGACCCAGGCGTAAGAACCATCCCGGCTGCCATTGCCCGATGTGCGGCCGCGGCATGGTGAGGGCGCGGGTCAGATAGCCATAGTAGTGCCAGCCGTAGGGGTTGACCAGGATCGCGGCGGCAAGCAGCGCGGCCAGCGCCGCCAGGTGCCGCCAGGGCTCGCCGCGCAGCCGGCGCTCGAGGGCACAGACAGCCACCACACCGAACCCCACCACGACGCCCCCGTGCAGGTTGGTCCAGAGGATGAACAGCGGGACGACGGCGAGCAGCCAGGCGCGCTTTGCTCCGCCGGCATCCCGGGCGAGGAACAGGAGCAACAGGCCGCATAACAGGACGGAGTACGATTGCGCCACCAGAGGCTGGAAGAGCGAGTACGTCACCAGGGGGCAGGCCAGGAAGCCGGCGGCCAGCGCCGTTACGGGCCGCACTCCGGCCAGCGCGCGGGCCGAGAGCGCGGCGATTCCCAGGGAGACAGCCCACCAGATGAAGCCGAATCCAGCGGTTCCAGCGGAGCGGTAGGCGGCCAGCGCCAGCACCCCGGCGAGCCACTCGTGGTGCACCACGGGAGTGCGGGTGGGGGCGTAGGCGTAGAGGTCCCGGTGCGGCACGTGCCCCAGCGCGATGGATTCGCGGGCCAGCGCCATGGCGTGAAAGACGTCGTGGTTGACGCCGCCCATGCGCAGGAAAACGGCGAACCACAGCGCCAGGGCCGCAAGGCCAGCCGCCAGGGCCGCGCGTTCCACAGGGGTCAGCGACGGCACGGAAACTCCTCCGCTTGTGGGCGGCGCCGGGGCCTCAGCGGGCCTGGCGGGCAGGTACGCTGCGCCGGAAACTGTCCATAGCGATGACCGGCGCCGCGGGCCGCCCGGAGGGGGCCTCCAGCACCAGGGAGCGCAGCCCCGGCATCCTCTCGGGGCAGACGTTCCGGCTGGCGCCGGCGTTCTGCGCGGTGGTGAGGTTCTTCAGCCCGAACAGTGCCAGCTCGAAGCGGTCCTTCACCCCCACTTTCTGGAACAGCCGGGAGAGATAGACCTTGACGGTGCCTTCGGAGATCAACAGCGCGGTGGCAATCTCCTTGTTCTTCAGGCCCTGGGAGAGCAGGGTGACGAGCTGTCCCTCGCGCTGCGTGAGGGCCACGCGGCGCGCCGAAAGGAAGCTGTCGGTGAGGGCCTTTTCAAACCACAGTTCGCCGGCTTGGACCTTGTGCAGGCACTTGATCTGAAGCTCGGTGGGCAGCGTCTTGCGCAGGATGCCGCGGATGCCGAGCCCCATGGCCTGGAAAGCCAGCTCGGTGGAGATGGTGTTCACCCAGAGCACGATTTTGCAGGAGACGACGGCGCGGCGAAGATCGCTGAGCACCCCGAAGGTGATGTCGGGAGTCAGGTCGAGCAGCGCGATGTCGGTCTGTTCGGTTTCGAGGCGCGAGGCCAGTTCGTCGAGGGAGGAACAGATGGAAACCAGCTCGAAGCCCTGGGCGCCTCGGAGCACCGCCTGAAGGCCCGTGGCGAGAATGGGCTGGTCGCTATACAGCAGAACGCGAGGCATAAGTGGTACCTTTCCGGCCGCAGTGCGGCTGGGAGCGCGGGGCGCTCCTCCGTCTATCCGGTTTCCCGTGCGGCAGCTTTTTTATGAAAATCACCAGAAATTTACCGCATTTATCTGTGAAATGCAACACATTTCTTGGAAATGCGCGGGGCCGGCCGGCAGCGCATGGGGCCGCCCGGCAGCGCATGGGGCCGCCCGGCAGCGCGCGGGGCCGCCCGGCAGCGCGCGGGGCCGCCCGGCAGCGCGCGGGGCCGCCCGGCAGCGCGTGGAGCCGCCCCGGAGAGCGCCGGCAGCGTGCTGTTAACCTTGGTGAACCGTTTCCTATAACCCAATTACGATATTGCGCCGGAGTCTATTGCCGCATAAATTCATGGTGTATTCGAACTCGAAATGAGACTCATTAACCAGCGCCAGAGCCCCAGAATCGAGATCCGGCTGCAATGCCGGGTGAGCTCGCCGGGAATGCGCGGTACGAGCGGCATGTGCACGGAGAACATCAGCCGGAGCGGCCTTCTGGTGATCTGGAACGCCGGGGCCGACGTCGGGCTGCCGGTTGTGGGACAGTTGCTCACGGTAGAGATCGAGCTGCCCGCCAACCACGGTTTCGGCCGGAAATGCATTCATTGCCAGGGCGTGGTGGTGCGGGTTTCCCGGCCGGAAGGGCAATTGCCGAGAGTGGCGCTGAGTATTAGTTACATGAAATTCAGGGCATTTCACGAAAATATGCCGGCGCTCCAGGAGATGGAGCCTGCCGGCGTGGGCACCTGGGTGAGCTAGGCAGCGGCCATGCGGAAGCTGGAACAAAGCGGATCGCGGGAGCGCGGACACGCGGCGGTGGAGATGGCGTTTCTGATGCCGTGGATCTTCTTCCTGTTCGCCGGCGCGTTCGACCTCGGGTTTTACTCGCATGCGCTGATCGCGGTAACCAACGCGGCGCGGGCGGGGGCCATGTACGCGGCCTCGGGCGGCGCGCCCGCAGCGCATGGCAGCGGGGCGTGCGCCTATGCTTTGGCGGAGTTGAGGGGCTTGCCGAACGCACGCCATTTAAGCTCCTGCAACGCTCTGCCCCTGGTGGTGACCACCAGCGCGGTGACGGGCGCCGACGGAGCCCCTGCGGCCGAGGTCCGGGTGGTCTACCAGACCCCCAGGCTGATTCCCATTCCGGGGCTGCCGGCCAGCCTGGCGATCTCCCGCACGGCGCAGATGCGGGTGCAGGAACTGTAAGCCATGCGGGGGAAGCGAACAGTCCGGGGAAGTTCCATCGTGGAATTTACTTTAGTGGGAATTCCGCTGATATTCGTCCTGATTTCTACGTTTGAAATGGCGCGGGGCATGTGGATTTATCACAGTTTGGCGCATGCGGTGAAGGAAGGAACGCGCTACGCCATCGTGCACGGGCGAAGTTGCGCGAACCCGCCGAACGATTGCGCGGTGCCGTTGAGCGAGACGGCGCGGCGCATTCGCCAGGCGGCGCCGGCGTTCGTTCCCGAGGATTTGTGGTTGACCTTCAGGGCGGCCGATGGGGCTGAGGTGACCTGCAACCTGGAGGAGTGCCTGGCGAATGGAGAGATGTGGCCGCCAGCGGGTAGCAACCGGCCGGGGATGGACGTGGAGATCGCGGCCACGTATCCGTTCCGCTCGCTGATCTGCATGTTCTGGCCGGGGGCGGGATGGTCGTCCGGGCTGGGGACGTACAATCTGCCGGCCTGGTCGCGGGACAGGATTCAGTTTTGAGGAGAAAGATGCGGCGCAGGGTTCGAACGACGGAACCGAACGGAGCACGGCTCCGGCGCCGCCAGAGGTTTTGTGCTCCGCGTGGTGCCGCGCCGGGGAAGGCGTGGCCGCGGGGACTCGGAAGTTCCGCTGCCGGGTGCGGCCGCGGATCCATGCGTGACCGCGAGGTCACGGACAGTAGACCGGTAGCCGTGCGGCTCCGGGAACGAATCACCAGGGCAAACTTCATTTTCAGGAGCGAATAACGATGATGACGTTTTTGCGCAATTTCTGGCGGGAAGAAGAAGGCCAGGACCTTATCGAGTACACGCTGCTGCTGGCGTTCATCGCGCTGGCCTCGGCGGCCATTTTCATCAGCGCCGGCGAGAGCGTCCAGGGGATCTGGAACACCACCCAGAGCCGGCTGGACGAGGCGTCCACCGCGGCCCAGGGCGGCGGCAACTAGCAGGAAGGGGGCGGCCTCCGCGGAGGTCCGCCCCGCAGCGCTCCCTCGGCCGCCTTCCCGTTGCGGGGCGGAGCGAGGGGCAGGAAGAGCCGCCCAAACGTATCGGCTGGGCGGGCGGCGACGGACAGCCGGCAGTCCGGGGATGGTGCCGGCCGCGGCATTCGCCGCGGGGGCTGATGGCAGAAACCGGAAAGAGGCGCTGACCGGGGATGCCCGGGCGCGCCTCGTTTCCGGATTTCTGGAGAACAGGGATGAACCAACGCTTTGTTTCCGTACTGGTGTTTGCGTTTGTGGTGGCCGCCGGCGCCAGTTTTCTGCTGTACCGGCTGATGTCCGGGCGCATGACCACTGAAGCCGCACCGTCCACGGTCGAGATCGTGCTGGCGTCGCGCAAGCTGGAACTGGGCACGGTGCTGAAAGATAGCGACCTCACGCTGAGCGGGTGGCCGGGAACGCCGCCGCCGGGAGCGAGCACGAACAAGGACGACCTGATCGGCCGGGGCGTAGTCTCCACCATCTACGAAAAGGAGCCCGTTCTGGAAACGCGGCTGGCGCCCAAGGGCGCGGGGGGCGGCCTGGCTCCCATCATTCCCAAGGGCATGCGCGCGGTGGCGGTGCGGGTGAACGAAGTGGTTGGGGTGGCGGGATTCGCGGTCCCGGGGATGCGGGTGGACGTGCTGATCTCCGGCACGCCGCCCACGGACCGCGGCTACGCGGGCAACGTCACCAAGACCCTGCTGCAGAACATTGAAGTGCTTTCCGCCGGCCAGGTCTACAAGAAAGACGCGGAGGGCAAACCGATTGTGGGGCAGGTGGTGAACCTGCTGGTGACGCCGCAGCAGGCGGAGCAGCTCAGCCTGGCGATTAACCAGACCACCATTCAACTGGTGCTGCGGAATCCGCTGGACACCGAGATTGCCAAGACGCCGGGCACCGCGATGAACAAGTTGTTCGCCGGCACCGGGACACCGGAACCTCGACCGGCGCGGCGCGTCGCGCGGCCCGTGCGGACAGCCGCGGCAGCGGCGCCTCCCCCGCAGCCGGCGCCGGCGCCCCAGCCGTTTGTGATGGAGATTTTCCAGGGAGGCAAGAAAACGGAATCGAAATTCGCCCAGGGTACGGGGGAGGCGAGATAAGTGACGCCACGTGCGGCTTGGATCGGATGGATGGCGCTGGCCATCATGGCGGGGGGAAGCGCCCGGCTGGACGCGCAACAGGAACCCCAGAGGCAGTTGACCGTTACGGTAGGGAAATCGGCGGTCATCGACAGCCCGGTGGAGATCCGGCGCGTTTCAGTGGCCAGCTCGGAGGTAGCCGAAGCGGTGGCGGTATCGCCGCGCGAACTGCTGATCAACGCCAAGTCTCCCGGCGAAACCAGCCTGATTCTGTGGGAAAACGGCGGGCGCCGCGTGGTCTATGACATTGCGGTGCGGCAGAGCATGTCGCAGGTCGATGGGGTGCGAGAGCAGATCCGGCGCGAGATGCCGGACCAGGACATTACGGTGGACATGGAAGGCGACGTGGTGTTTCTGCGGGGCACGGCGGCGGACCTGGTGATGGCCGAGCGTGCCGTGGCGATCGCCACCACCTTGGGCAAAGTGGTGAACCTGCTGCGCGTGGCGGTCCCGCCGGTGGAGGCGCAGGTGCTGCTGAAGGTGCGCTTCGCCAACGTGGACCGCACGGCCTCGCGGGAGCTGGGCGTCAACCTCATCAGCACCGGCGCGTTGAATACGGTCGGCAGGGTGAGCACGGGGCAGTTCAGCCCGCCGCAGGTGGATACGGATAACGATGAAACCAGCTTCAGCATCACCGACGCGCTGAACATCTTTCTGTTCCGCCGCGACCTGGATCTTGGGGCCACCATCCGGGCGTTGCAGAGCCGGCGGCTGCTGGAGATCCTGGCCGAACCGAACGTGCTGGCGATCAACGGCAAGCCGGCCAGCTTCGTTTCGGGCGGGGAGTTTCCCTTTCCCACGCTGCAGGGCGGGGGAGCGGGGCTGGGCGCGGTCACCATCATGTTCCGCGAGTTCGGCGTGCGCATCAGCTTCCTGCCGAACGTGACGCCGCGCGGCACCATCCGGCTGCAAGTGGTGCCGGAGGTCTCGTCGCTCGATTTTGCGAACGGTCTGACGTTCCAGGGCTTCCATATTCCCGCGCTGGCCACGCGCCGGGTGCAGACGGAGGTGGAGCTGGAGAGCGGGCAGAGCTTCGCCATCGCCGGGCTGCTGGACAACCGCACCATAGAAAATCTGAACAAGATTCCGGGACTGGGAGACATCCCGCTGCTGGGCAAGCTGTTCCAAAGCCAGAGCGTCAGCCGGACCAACTCGGAGCTGCTGGTGCTGATCACTCCGGAGCTGGTGCGGCCGATACCGGCGGGGCAGCCGCTGCCGGGCGTGGAGTTTCCGTTGCCGTTCATGGAGGACGCGCCGGCGGAGGCGCCGCGCACGCCGCCCATGAGCGTGACCGGTCCGGTGCCGGTGGCGCCGGTGCAGGAAACCGTCCCCATGGAGCAGTTGATCGAGAAGAAGAAGCAGGAGCAGCCGGCGCCGGCCACGGGCATGGGCCCGGTGCAGTTCGTGCCGGTGCCGGTGGCTCCGCCGGAGACGCCGCAGGCGAATCCCGGCATACCGCAGCCGCAGGGGTCCGGTGGCGGCACTACGAGCCAATGAGGAAGAGTCATTGTATCCCCTGAGCATCGCGCTGGCGATCGAGAACGGCGAGCTGTGGGACCAGGTACAGTCCTGCCTGAAACCGCTGCCGGTTCGGGTCACCATCGAGCAACGGGAGGCAAACGACCTCGGTCCGCTGTTCGACCGCGCGGCGCGCGCGCGTCCGGATGTTCTGCTGCTGGATATCAGCCAGCGGCGGGAACCGCTGGAGGAGCTGGTGCGGACGGCGCGCGATGCGGCGCCGGACGCCATGATCGTGGCGCTGAATACTTCGGCGGACGCGGAGACGATTCTCACGTCGCTGCGCGCGGGGGTGAACGAGTACCTGTTCCCGCCGCTCGAGGCGAGCCTGCGGCAGGCGCTGGAGCGCAAGTCGGCCGAGTGCAGCCAGCGGCGGGAGCAGGAACGCAGCGGCGGCAAGATCCTGGCGTTCTTTTCGGCCAAGGGAGGCTGCGGCGCCACCACCATCGCGGTGCACGTGGCGGTGGAGCTGGGACGCCGCGGTAAGAAGGTGCTGCTGGCGGATCTGGACCTGGATGCGGGGATGATCGCGTTTCTGCTGAAGACCAAGTCCCCGTACTCCATTCTGGATGCGGCCAACAACCTGCACCGGCTGGACGCCAGCTACTGGAAGGCGCTGGTTTCGAACGGCATTCCCAACCTGGAGATCATGCCGGCGCCGGGCACACTGGCCTCCCGGCACCAGGTGGTGCAGCAGCAGTTGCGGCACGTGCTGGGCTTTGTGCGCACGCAGTACGACTGCACGATTGTGGATTTGGGGCGCAGCCTGTCGCGGGTGAACCTGGAAGCGCTGGACGTGGCCGATGAGGCCTGCCTGGTGACAACGCTGGAGATTCCGGCGCTGCACCAGGCCAAGCAGATCGTTCAGACGCTGCTGGACAGCGGCTTCGGAAGGCACCGCATCCGGCTGATCCTGAACCGCGTGCCCAAGCGCGTGGATGTGACGCCGGAGGAGTTGGAAAAGATGCTGGGGGTGGCCGTCCACTGCACGCTGCCCAGCGACTTCACCGAGTTGTACGACTGCTATGCGGAAGGACGCCTGCTACCGCGCAACAGCGACCTGGGCAAGCACATGGCCCGGGCGGCGGCGAAGCTGGCGGGGCTGGAGGAAGAGGCGCCCAAGCGCAGGTTTTCACTGTTCGGGTAAACGCATATGGCTACATCAACGGATCCAACAGCAACGGGTTTCGGCCCCGATGCGGGATCGGGGACCCGCGCCGCTCCGGGGGAGGGCTACACGCCCGAGTACCAGGAGTTCAAGTTTGCGCTGCACCGCAAGCTGCTCGATCGTATCAACCTGGAAGCGCTCTCTTCGATGGCCAGCGAGCGCGTGCGGGCGGAGATACGGGCGGCGGTGGCGAAGCTGGTGGACGAGGAGCGCACGCCGCTCAGCCTGCTCGAAAAGGACCGCATCATCGAGGAGATTCTGGATGAGGTCTTCGGGTTGGGGCCGCTCGAGCCGCTGCTGCAGGATCCCACCATCTCGGACATTCTGGTGACCACGCCCAAGCTGGTCTACGTGGAGCGCGGCGGCAAGCTCTACCGCACCCCGGTGGAGTTCAAGGATAACGCCCACCTGTTGCGGATTATCGAGAAGGTGGTCTCGAGAGTGGGGCGGCGTGTGGACGAGTCCTCGCCGCTGGTGGACGCCCGGTTGCCGGACGGCTCGCGCGTGAACGCGGCCATCCCGCCGGTGGCGGTGGACGGCCCGCTGCTCTCCATCCGGCGCTTCGGGCGCGGGGCGCTGACCGGCGAGGACCTGGTCAAGAAACTCTCCCTGACCGACGGGATGCTGGAGCTGCTGAAGGCGGCGGTGAAGGCGCGGCTGAACATTCTGATTTCCGGCGGCACCGGTTCCGGTAAAACCACGCTGCTGAACGCGCTCTCCAGCTACATTCCGGAAGACGAGCGCATTGTCACCATCGAGGACGCCGCCGAACTGAAGCTCCAGCAGGTGCACGTGGCCCGCATGGAGACCCGCCCGGCAAACGTGGAAGGGCAGGGCGCCGTGCAGATCCGGCACCTGGTGATCAACGCCCTGCGTATGCGGCCGGACCGCATCATCGTGGGGGAGGTGCGCGCGGACGAGGCGCTGGACATGCTGCAGGCCATGAACACGGGCCACGACGGGTCCCTGACCACCATCCACGCCAACACTCCGCGGGACGCCGTGGGTCGGCTGGAAGTGATGGTGGGGATGGCCAACGCCAACATGGGGGTGCGGGCCATCCGGCAGCAGGTGGCCAGCGCCGTGGACCTGTTCGTGCAGGTGGCGCGCTTCAGCGACGGCTCCCGCAGGGTGACCCACCTGACCGAAGTGGTGGGAATGGAGGGCGACATCATCACCCTCCAGGACATCTTCCTGTTCGAGAAAACCGGGCTGACCGAGGATGGCCGGGTGACGGGACGCTTCCGCGCAACGGGCATCCGGCCCAAGTTCTACGAACGGTTGCAGGCTTGCGGCATCCATTTGCCGACATCTCTGTTCCAGACGGTAGTGGAGATTGCCTAGAGGCGGACCATGTCAAGCGCCGTGCTCATAGCGTTCGTGGTGATCTTCGCGGCGGTTCTGCTGGCCGTGGGACTGGGAACCATGTTCCACGAGTCGCGCCGCAAAAAGCAGGTCAGCGACATTTTGAAGACGGTGGCGGGTCCCACCGTCACCGCGACCACCAAACTGCTGAAGGACCTGGATCCACCCGATAGGGGAAGGATCGCGCAACTGGTGCAGTCGCTGGATCTGACCCGGAAGGTGACGGCGCAGATCCAGCAGGCGGGCCTGGACTGGGATGCCAACCGGCTGCTGGCGCTGACGGCGATGGCGGCAGGCGCGGGGCTGGTGGTGGGGTTCGTTCTGATGCCGGCGGCGGTGCCGCGATTGCCGGCGTCGCTGGTTCTGGCCGGGCTGTGCGGCGTGCTTCCGTACTTGCACGTGGTGCGGACCCGGGCCAAGCGCCTGGCGCAAATCGAGGAGCAGATGCCGGAGGCGCTGGAGTTTCTGGCGCGGTCGATGCGTGCGGGCCACGCTTTTACCATCAGCCTGGACATGGTGGGGAGCGAACTGGCGGACCCGCTGGGGCAGGAGCTGCGGTCGCTGTTCAACGAACAGAACCTGGGCGCGCCGCTCGAGGTGGCCCTTGAAAACTTCACCAACCGGGTGCCGCTGCTGGACGCGCGGTTCTTCGCCTCTTCGGTGCTGTTGCAGCGGCAGACCGGAGGCAACCTGAGCGAGATATTGACGCGGCTGGCCTACCTGATCCGGGAACGCTTCCGGTTGAAGGGACAGGTGAAGGCGGCCAGCGCGCACGGCCGCATCACCGCCTCGGTGCTGACCGGGCTGCCGATTCTGACGGCGGCGGGGTTGATGATGCTGGCTCCGGAGTACCTGGTCGGCATGGCCCGGGATCCACACGGGCGGCTGCTGATTGCAGGCGCGCTGGTGGCGCAGGTGCTGGCCCGCGTCTGCATCAAGAAGATCGTGAACATCAAGGTATGAGCGCTCCGCTTTTAATATCGCTGGCACTGTTTGCCCTGCTGATGGCGGGCATCACGCTATTCGGGTATCGCCGCTACGCGCGCCCGGGAAAGATACTGGCGCGGCTCGGCGGGCCAACGGCGGCGCCGGCGCCGGGCGCGGCCGTCGAAAGCTACCAGGCGGAAGACACCAGCCTGGTACGCGCGCTCAAGCAGATCGGCGGGTTCGTGCCGGTGGGGGAGGTGGAGGCCTCCGCCCTGAAGCGGACCCTGACGATGGCCGGCTACCGCGGGGAGAACGCCGTAGCGGTGATGAGCGGTCTGAAAGTGGTGGGAGCGGTGGGCATGGTTCTGCTGGCATTTTTGTGCCGCGGGATCGTGGCCCAGCCGGTGCAGCGCATCCTCATGATGGCCATGGCGGGCGCGTTGGGCTATTACCTCCCTTCGTTTCTGCTGGACCGGCGGGTGACCGCGCGGCAGGAACGGCTGCGCCTCTCGCTGCCGGACGCGCTGGACCTGATGGTGGTGTCGGTGGAGGCCGGGCTGGGGCTGGACCAGGCCATCATGCACGTCAGCCGCGAGTTGCAGGCCGCCCACCCGGAGTTGTGCGAGGAATGGAGCCTGGTGAACCTGGAGATGCGCGCGGGTAAGCGCCGCAGCGACGCGCTGCGCAACCTGGCCGAGCGCACCGGCGAGCCGGAGCTGCGCAAACTGGTGGCCGTGCTGGTGCAGAACGACCGTTTCGGCACCAGCATGGCGGAGTCCCTGCGGGCGCATTCGGATTTCATGCGCACGCGGAGGAGACAGGAGGCCGAGGAGCGAGCCGGCAAGGTCGGGGTGAAGCTGGTCTTCCCGATCTTCTTCTTCATCCTGCCGTCGATGATGATCGTCACGGCGGGGCCGGCCGTTCTGCAGTTGGCAAAGCAGTTGATTCCCATGATGCGGCAGGTATAGCAAGGAGACGACGACTATGGACGCAATGATGCAGATTGGACTGTGGGTGTTGGCGGGACTGGTGCTGATGGCGCTGCTGTCGCGCCGGCGCAAACGCCGGGCCATGCGGTAGCGGCCCGACAGCGGATGGTTTAGAGAAAGGAGATGCCTTGAGCGAGACGCTGCTTCAACTGGTGCTCTGGGCGCTGGCAGGAGTGCTGCTGGTCGCCTTGCTGTCGCGCCGGCGTAAGCGCCGGGCGATGCGGTAAGAGGTTGGCGCCCCGGCGCACGGCGCCGGCAGGTGTCATGAACACAGCGCGGGACGGGCCGGGACACCTGTCCCGCGCGAGTTTTTGTGCGTGGAGCGAATCGCAATGCGCGACGGAACGATCTCTGAGGTAACGCTGAAGCCCGGCCTGTATGGCAGGCGGCGCGGGCGGATCAACCTGCGGGTGGCGTTGCTCGAGGCGCTGCTGTTGCTGCTGTTCGTGGCGGCGTCGACGAGCCTGCTCCAGAGGTGATCTCAAGCGCCGAGCGAGAGCATCACCGAGAGATTCCACACCACCAGCGCCGCATACCAATAACAGATCCAGCGGATGAGGTGCGCCTTCCTCAGCGCGATACAGAGCGCGCCAAGACCCACCGCGGCGAGCTTGGAGAGCAGTACGCCCAACTCCGGCCCGAGTTGCATCAATGCGCGGATGAAAGGGCTGGCTTCGCTGGCTCCCAACCGGAACCCTACCAGGGTGGTCAACAGATCCAAGAGCTGCAGGTAGAGAAAAACCTGAATCGCCAGCCGGTTCTCCTGAGCCAGTGCCTGCCTGAAAACTTGTCCCATTCGGTCTCGATCCAAAACAATTCTATCGGCAGAACGGTTTAGAAGAAAAGCCTTGGTGTACTGCGCGTACCAGGCGGACGGTAGTTCCATAGTGCTATCCGCCGCGCCTGGGGGATGGCGTCGCGCCTGGGAGATGGCGTCGCGGCGGGAGTGCTATTCACCCGCGTCTGCGGGATGGCGTCGCGGCGGGTGGGTGAGGCTGCACACGTGCGAGAATCGGGATTCTATCATGCGGGTCGCTCTGGCGGTCTACGGAATGGTCTCGGCGTTGGCCTATGCGGCGCTTCTGCCGCTGTGGGAGGGCTTCGACGAGCCGTTTCACTAGGGCTACTTGCAGACGGTCGCGCGGGAGGGCCGCGCGCCGGTGCGCAAGGTGGACGGGATTTCCGCGGAAGTGCGGGCTTCGCTGGAACTGGCGCCGGCGAGCCACGTGGTCGAGCGCAACATGCCGGGCCTGACCACCTACGCGGAATGGTTCCGGCTGCCCGCTGAGGAGCGCGCGCGGCGGCGTGCGGCGCTGCACGCGATTCCGCCGGAGCAGGGCAATCGCATCCCGCGCGACGGCTCGAACTACGAAGCGCAGCAGGCGCCGCTGGCGTACGTCCTGATGGCTCCGCTCGAGCGGCTGTGGGCGGGCGCGCCGCTGCCGGTGCGGGTATGGCGCATCCGCGCCGCGGCGGGTGCGGCGGCCGCGGTGGCGGCGTTCTGGGGGATGTTGGCGCTGGCGCGGCAACTGGGGCTGCCCGCGGCATGGGCGGGGTGGGCGGCGTTTCTGCTGCTCTCCAGCCAGATGCTCTACGCCGCCGCCGTGCACATCGCCAACGACTGGCTGGCCAGCGCGCTGGCGCCCTGGTATTTCGCCGCCGCGGCGCGCTACGCGAAGCAGCCCGGCGCGCGCCGGGGCGCGGCATTGGGAGCGCTCGTTGCGGCCGGCCTGTTGGCCAAGGCCTACTACCTGGCGCTCCTGCCGCTGGCCGCCGGGCTGGCGCTGTGGAAACGGCGCGGGGCGGCGGCGATGGCGGCGCCCGTCGTGCTGCTCGCCGGCCCCTGGTACTGGCGCAACTGGAAGCTGTACGGGACGCTGACGGGCGCGCTCGAGGCCATCACCGAGCACGGCCCGGCCGATATCGCGGGAGCGATGGCGCGCATGCCGTGGCTGACGGTGCTGGCATCCTCGGCGCGGCGGAGCCTGTGGACGGGCAACAATACCTTCGAATCGTTTTCCGCCGGCACCCTGAACCTGATGCTGCTGCTGGCGGCGGCGGGCCTGGCGCTCTACGTCTGGACGGCGCGGCGCCGGCTGCCCGGCGCGGCCGAGGGCGTGCTGCTGGCGGGCGGCGCGCTGTTCGCCGCCCTGCTGGTCTACTCCACCGCGGCGCTCTACCTGGTGTTCGGCGACGAAGCGCTGGGCGGCGCGCCATGGTACACCCCGGTGCTGTTTCCCGCCGGGTACGGGCTGCTGGCGGTGGGGCTGGAGCGCGGCGGCCGGGCGGGACGGTGGATGGCAACCGCGATGGCGGTCCTGTGGGGCTACCTGATGGCGGCCACCTGGTGGTTCAAGCTCATCCCGCTCTACGGCGGCTACAGCGGACCCGTGCGGCCGCGCGCGCTGGTGGAGTGGTACGGCGGCGGATTCGCACTGCTGGGCGATACCGCGCTGCTGGCGCCCTGGGCGGTGCTGGGGCTGGCGGCGGGCGCCACGCTGGCCGCAGCGGCCATCGGCACGATGGCGGTGCGGGGTCTCGTCCACGCGCGCGGCGAAGGACGAGCGGGGCGCCCTGCGGCGCACGGAAGCGAGTAAGATAGCTGCATATGTCTTCGCTCAATCGACGTGAATTTCTGGCCGGCTCGGTCCTGGCTGCCTCCGCAGCCTCGGCCCAGACCGGGGATCCCATCCGGACGGCCATGATCGGCACCGGAAACCGAGGCTCTCACCTGATGCGCAGCGTACTGGAGCTTGCCAAGGTGGCGGCGGTCTGCGACACCAAGCCGGACCGCCTGGATAAAGCCGCCACCGCCGCCGCGCGCGACCAGCCATTCACAACCAACGACTACCGCCGCG
>JAWLGN010000375.1:0-4607 GCA_041685075.1 Bryobacteraceae bacterium | reverse complement strand
CGGCGCTTTGTGTTTTATAAGTTCCGCTCCATGTGCGAGAATGCCGAGAGTCTGAAGCCGCAGTTGATGCACTTGAGCCGCCGCAAGACGGCCTTCAAGATTCCGGACGATCCGCGCCTGACGCCGGTGGGGCGCTGGTTGCGCAAGTTCTCCATCGACGAGTGGCCGCAGTTGTGGAACGTGTTGAAAGGCGATATGAGCCTGGTGGGGCCTCGCCCCGCGGTGCCCGACGAGGTCGAGCAGTACCAGCGCTGGCAGCGGCGGCGCCTGCGCATGCGTCCCGGCCTCACCTGCCTGTGGGCCCTGGCCGGCCGCGACTCCGTGGACTTCGAGACCTGGATGAAAATGGATATGCAGTACATCGACTCCTGGTCGTTATCGCTCGACTGGAAGATCCTGCTGAAGACCATTCCCCGCGTGCTGGCCGGGCGCGGGGCACACTGACAATTTATGCACCTGTTGCCGACGCAAGAAGAAGTCGTTCGCATCCTGCGGGAAACCGGCGGGCTGCGGGAGGGCCACTTTCGCTACCCCAATGGATTGCACTCCAAGGATTACCTCCAGGTACCGCTGGCCATGCGCTACTACCAGCACGCACGCATGCTCAGCGTGGGTTTGAGCCGCCTGTTGCGTGCCAATCCGGAAATTCGGGCACTCATCCCGGAGTTGTCCATTGTGGCTCCGGCCCCCGCCGGGCTGCCCGTGGCCTACGGCGTCTGCGAAGCCCTGCGCGCTCGCCAGGTCTACTGGGCCGAAAGCGAAGGTAACCAGCCGCTGCGATTCCGCCAGTACCTGGAACAGATCCCCGGCGAACAGGTGGTGCTGGTAGACGATATCCTGCGCTCCGGCGCCAAGCTCAGCGAATTGCAGGCGCTGGTCGAATCGCGCGGCGCCAAAGTGGTGGCACTCGCCGTAGTGATCTACCAACCAACCCCCAAGACCAGGGACTTCGGTACGTTGCCCCTGTATTACCTGGCCAAGCTGGACGCCATGTACTACACCGATGCTGCGCACTGCGACCTGTGCAAACAGGGCGTTCCGCTCGACGATGTGTGGGTGTGAGCCGCCGGATGCCCGAAGGGGTTCGATCCACCGCCGTCGTAGAGTCGCAAGTCTTTGAATTTATGGAGCTTGAGCACAGGTTCGAAGAGTTGCTGAAGAGCTGTGCATTTCGTCACAAAGCCGTTAATGGGATTGCGTCTAGTGGTTCTCGCTGGGTGCTTTTCCACAGAGTTTTCCACAGAAGCGTTTGAAATCCGGGAGGAACGGTGCGGCTGACATATTTGGATTGGCTGGTCGTAGCGGCTTATTTCGCATTCAACCTGGCGATAGGGTTCTACTACAAATCGCGGGCAAGCAAAAACATCGGAGAGTTCTTCCTTTCCGGCCGGAACGCCCCCTGGTGGCTGGCGGGCACCTCGATGGTGGCCACCACCTTCGCCGCCGACACCCCGCTGGCGGTTACCGGGATGGTGGCGCGCCACGGAATCGCGGGCAACTGGCTCTGGTGGAACTTCGTCGCCAGCGGCATGCTGACGGTGTTCTTCTACGCCCGGCTGTGGCGGCGGTCCGGCGTGATGACCGACGTGGAGTTCGCCGAGTTGCGCTATTCGGGCAGACCGGCGGCGTTCCTGCGCGGCTTCCGGGCCATCTACCTCGGAATTCCGATCAACTGCATCGTCCTGGGCTGGGTGAACCTGGCGATGGTCAAGATTCTGATGCTGGTGCTGGGGGTGGACAAGGTGACAGCGCTGGCCATTGTGCTGGGGATGATCGCCCTGACTTCATTCATCTCCACCCTGGCGGGTTTATGGGGCGTGCTGGTGACGGACCTGTTCCAGTTCGTGATCAAGATGACCATGGTGGTGGTGCTGGCGGTGGCAGCCGTTTCGGTGCTGGGCGGCCTGGACGGCATGATGGCCAAATTGCACGAACTGGACCAGGCGCGGGGCACGGCCGGGCAGGGCGGCTCGATTCTCAGCTTCGTTCCGGACCTCAATTCCGCCTGGATGCCCATGATCACCTTCCTGGTCTACATTTCCATGAACTGGTGGGCCACCTGGTATCCCGGAAGCGAACCGGGCGGGGGAGGCTTCATCGCGCAGCGGATGTTCTGCGCCAAGGACGAGAAGCACTCCCTGCTGGCTACCCTGTGGTTCAATATCGCCCACTATGCCATCCGTCCCTGGCCGTGGATCCTGGTGGGGCTGGCTGCTGCGGTGCTCTATCCGGATCTTGCGGACCCGGAATCCGGCTACGTGCGGGTGATGATCGACCATCTGCCGCCGCACTGGCGGGGGCTGATGCTGGCCGCCTTTGCCGCGGCCTTTATGTCCACCATCTCCACCCAGCTCAACTGGGGCGCCAGTTACCTGGTGAACGATTTCTACCGCCGTTTCGTGCGTCCGCAGGCGAGTGACCGGCACTACGTGAGAATCTCGCAATTCGCCACCGTTCTGCTGACGGTGATCTCGGCGGTGATCACCTTCTACATGGACAGTATCGCCGGCGCCTGGCAATTGCTGATCGTCACCGGGGCGGGCACCGGGGGAGTCTTAATCCTGCGCTGGTTCTGGTGGCGCATCAACGCCTGGAGCGAGATCTCCGCCATGGCCGTGGCGCTGGTGGTCTCCATGGCGCTGCAACTGATCTGGGGATTCAACAGCGCCGATCCCCGCGGTTTCGCCATCATCATGCTGATTACCGTGGGGATCACCACGGCGGCCTGGGTGGCGGTGACGCTCGCCACCGCGCCCGAACGCACGGAGACGCTGCTGAACTTCTACCGCCGCGTGCGGCCGGCAGCCAACTTCTGGCAGCCCATCGCCCGGCTGGCGCCGGAGGTGCCGCCCGTTTCCGATATGCGCTGGAACTTCCTGGACTGGATTTGCGGTTGCATCATGATCTACGGGGCGCTGTTCGGCGTGGGCAAGCTGATTTTCCAGGAGACCGGTCTGGGGCTGCTATTCCTGGCGATCGCGATCCTGGCCGGCGCCGTGATCTACTGGGATCTCAACCGCCGCGGGTGGAAGACGGCGATGGAATGACACCTGATAAGCTGGAAACGACGGGGCCGCCGCTGCGGCTGTCCCCGGGGAGAGAAGCATGACCAGACGCTTTGCCATAGTGGGGCTGCTGGCGATGGCCTCCGCCGGATGGGCCCAGGACATCGAAAGGCTCGCGCCTTACTATCCCACTCCCGAGACCATCGTCCGGAAGATGCTCGAGCTGGGGGAGTTGAAGGCGGGAGAGAAGATGTTCGATCTGGGCAGCGGCGATGGCCGGATCGTCATCATGGCAGCCCAGAAGTTTCACGCCCAAGCGGTGGGCGTCGAGATGGACAAGGACCTCTACCGCCAGAGCATGGACCGCATCAAAAAACTCGGTCTGGAAAAGCAGGCCACCGTCATCAACGGCGATATCTTCAAGCAGAACTACAGCTCGGCGGATCTGATTACCGTGTACCTGCTGCCGAACTCCAACGATAAGGTCCAACCCATCCTGGAGAGACAGCTCAAGAAGGGCGCGCGCGTCGTCTCGCACGATTTCGAATTCAAGAACTGGCGCCCGGAGAAGGTGGAAACCATCGAAGACGACGGGGAGGGGCGCAGCCACACGCTCTACCTCTACCGCCGCTGATCGCGCAGCCGTGAAGCTCTCTGCCGCACCGCACCACTGGGACCGATACCCGGGGTACGCCCGCCTCTTGTTGGGGCTGGCGACGCTGGCCGGGGAGGTGGTCGCGGCGCGGCGCCCGCCGGTGTTTTTCGCTGTGGCGCTGGCGATCTTTCTGCTCTACAGCGTAGGGGTTTTGCTGCGGCGGCGGGCGCACATCGGCGCCTTCGGGCTGCTGGCTCTGTTCGGCGATACGGTCTTCTTCCTCATCCTGGCCGACCACGGGGACCGCGGGTCTATCTGGCTTGCCTCGGCGTTCTTTGTCTTCCTCATGGCCGAGGCGGCGGCCTTCTACAGCGCGCGCGAGGTGGGGATTGTCGTGGCGATCACCGCGCTTTTTTGCGCGGCGTCGCAGAAGCCGCACCTGGCGATTCTCGAGAACGTGGCGCTGGCCGCCGGCGTTATCGCGGTGGCGTTTGCGGTGAACAAGCGGCGGCTGGAGCGGCGCATCGAGGCGCTGGAGAGCGAGGCCGCGATGGCCCGGGAGGCCGCCGGCAAAGCCGCGGATGCCGAACGCCAGCGCATTGCTTCAGACTTCCACGACGGCCCGCTGCAAAGCTTCATCAGCCTGCAAATGCGCCTGGAGATCTGCCGCAAGCTGTTCGAACGCGACCGCGCGGCCGGCATGGAAGAGTTGGTGCAGTTGCAGACCCTGGCGGAGAAGCAGATTCGCGAACTGCGCGCCTTTGTGCGCAGCATGCGCCCCCTGGACCTGGACGCCACCAACCTGTTCGCGGCCGGCCGGCGAGTGGCCGAAAGCTTTCAAAAGGAGAGCGGCATCCCGGTCACCTTCGTGGGCCAGGACAAGCCGCTGGCCCTCCCGAAAGAGACCGCCGCGGAGGTGTTGCAGATGCTGCGCGAGTCGCTGGCCAACATCCACAAGCACGCCGGCGCCACGCGCGTGGCGGTTGCCATGGAGCGGAACGGGAGTG
>JAWLGN010000041.1:2294-26837 GCA_041685075.1 Bryobacteraceae bacterium | reverse complement strand
AAACGTCTCTCCCACTACGACGAATCCGGCAGCCCCCGGATGGTGGACGTCTCGGCCAAGCCCGAGACCGCCCGCACCGCGCGCGCCCACGCCTTCGTGAGGATGCCGGCGGCGGTGCTGCGTGCGCTGCCCAACAATCCCAAAGGCAACCCGCTCGAGATCGCGCGCATCGCGGGCATCGCGGCGGCCAAGAAGACCTCGGAATTGATACCGCTCTGCCATCCCCTGATGCTCACCCATGCCGACGTCGAGGTGAAGGTGGCGCGCGGCGGGGTACGCATCCGGACCAGCGCCTCCACTACCGCGCCCACTGGCGTCGAGATGGAAGCCCTCACGGCCGCCGCGGTGGCCGCCCTGACGGTGTACGACATGACCAAAGCGCTCGATAAATCGATCGAAATCCAGGACGTCTACCTGCTGGAAAAGACCGGAGGCAAGTCCGGCCGCTACCGCCGATGACCGCCGCCGTCCTCACCATCAGCGATTCGGTGCACGCCGGCACAAGAGAAGACCTCTCCGGGCCGGCGGTGCGCAAGCGGCTGGAGGAGAACGGCTTCACGGTGGTATGCACCGAGGTGCTTCCCGACGAGCGCGCCGCCGTGGCCGCGCGCCTGGCGGCCCTGGCCGATTCCGGGCGCGTGGACGCCATCTTCACCACCGGCGGCACGGGCCTGGCGCCGCGCGACGTCACCCCCGAGGCCACCCGCGACGTGCTGGAGCGCGAAATTCCGGGCCTGGCGGAGCTGATGCGTGCCCGCGGCCGTGAGTTTACTCCCCGGGCGGCGCTTTCCCGCGCGCTGGCGGGCAGCCGTGGTACGGTACTGCTGGTAAACCTGCCCGGCTCGCCGCGCGGCGCGGTCGAGTCGCTGGATGCTATCGTAGATTTAGCTGCACACATCGTGGATCTGCTGCACGGGCGCACCGGGCACCCGTAGCAACGGTTTCTCGTGCCCTGACGTCAGGAGGATTATGGCGGCTATCCGACTCTGGATTATCGGTCTGGTCTGTTTCGCCACGCTCGCCGCCCAGGAACCGGCGTTCGGCCAGGAAGAGCCGCTGGCGCAATTCCGTACGACAGTAGACGTAGTGGTGGCCCCCGTGGTGGTTCGGGACCGCGACGGCAACTACGTTCACGGTCTGCAACCCAGCGACTTCCGCCTGTTTGACAACGGCAAGGAACAGAACATCCAGGTGGATGTGGCGTACCAGCCGATTTCGCTGGTCATCGCGGTGCAGGCCAATTCGAACGTCGAAGCGGTGCTGCCCAAGATCAAGAAGATCGGGTCCATGATCCAACCGCTGATTATCGGGGAGCAGGGGGAGGCGGCGGTGCTGGCCTTCGATCATCGCCTGGATGTGAAGCAGGACTTCACCAACGACCCCGAGAAGATCAGCGCCGCGCTGGAGAAGATCCGGCCGGGCAGCCGCACCAGCCGGCTGGTGGACGCGGTGAACCGCGGGGTGTTCCTGCTGCGCTCGCGGCCCAAGGAGCGGCGCCGTATCATTCTGCTGATCGCCGAAACGCGCGATTACGGAAGCGAAGGCCGCGCCCGGGAGACCCTGATTGCCGCGCAGCTTCACAACGTAACGGTCTACACGGTGAACATTTCGCGCGTGGTCACCACCCTGACCGCCAGGCCGCAGCCGCCGCGTCCCAACCCGCTGCCGCCGGCGGCGCGCGGGCTGCCTTCGAGCGTTCCCGCCACCCCCACCACCGTGCAGCAGACCTTCGGCACCGAGGGCGGACGCGCCGAGTTCGTTCCCCTGATGGTGGAGGTCTTCCGCAACGTGAAGGCCATCTTCAAGGACAACCCGGCGGAGTTCTTCACCAAGGGCACCGGGGGTGTGGAGTACAGTTTCACGCGCCAGCGGGGCCTGGAGGAGGCCATCTCGCGCGTGGGAGAGGAACTGCACAGCCAGTATCTCATCAGTTACTCGCCCAACAACAAGGAGGAGGGCGGATTCCACGAGATCACGGTGGACATTCCCTCGCGGCGCGATGCCCGGCCGCAAACCCGCCCCGGCTACTGGCTGGCGGCCAAGTTCGAATAAACCGCTGACACCCGCAACTCTCATCATTGGTTATGGCAACCCGCTGCGTGGCGACGACGGGCTGGGCCGGCGTGCCGCCGAGATGCTGCGGGAACGGGCGCTCCCGGGCGTTACCATCCTGGCGCTTCACCAACTGGCTCCCGAGCTGGCCGAAGATTCGAGCCGCGCCGCGCTGGCGATTTTCATCGACGCGCGCGAAGGCGGCGTACCGGGAGAGTGGCGCGCCGAAGCGGTCCTGCCGGCGCCTGAAACGCCCCGCCCGTTCACCCACCAGGTGTCGCCCGCGAGCCTGCTGGCGGCCGCCCGCACGCTCTACGGCCACGCGCCGGAGGCCCTGCTCTATTCCATGAGCGGGGAGTCGTTCGATTACGGCGAAGGCCTTTCGGCACAGGTGGCCGCGGCGCTTCCCGCCATGCTCGAAGCGATTGCGGAACGCGTGCTCAACGCACGAGCTGCTTCTCCAGCCTCAGGGCCTGGGCGTTCAGAGCGCTGAGCTGCCGCAGGTCGTCTTCGGCCTGCGAGATGGAGTCCTGAATGCGCGCCACGTCGGCGCCCGCCAGCCCGTGGCCCTCGGGGTTGCCGCGGTCTTCGAGCGCGCCGGCCAGCGTGCGGTACTGGTTGGTCACCTCGCGGTAACGCCGCAGGATGCCTTCCAGCAGCGACTCGCGCTGCCTGTGAACCTCCTGCAATTCACCCAGCAGTTTCGCCACCTGCGCCATTTTTTTGCCGCCGGCGGCGGTCTGGTCGCGCAGCTTGCCGTTTTCCACTTCCAGTTGCACGACGCGGTTATTCCTGCTCTTGAGTTCCGACTGTAATGCCGTCACCAGCCGGTTGGCGGAGGCGAGATTATCGTTCAGTTCGGTTTCCGAGGCCGCCAGGCGCTTGTTTTCCGTCGAGAGGTTCTGGACCTCGACCTGTAGTTCGTGCACGCGCGCATCGAGCTGCGTGAGGGCCGCATGGGCGTCCGCCAGACTGGTATGGAGCCGCTCGACGAGGGCTTTCTGGTCCGGCGCCTCGGCGGGCTCCCGGGGCGGGGGGGCAACCGGCGGAGCCGGGGCGGCCGCCGCGGGCGCCTGCGGCGGGGCCTTGCGCAGCGCTTCCGCCAGGGCGCGCAGTTCGACATTTTCGTGCGACAGGCGCTCCAGTTCCGCGGACTGCCGCGCCGCCGACCGCGCCAGGTACGCCACGCCGGCCAGCGCCGCCGCCAGGCACAACCCCAGCGCCCAGGCGATCACGGCGGAACGTTTGATGGTCACAATCCTTACCTTCCTTTCAGCACGAAGCGCGTGCGGTAGCTCAGGCTGCGGCCGCCGCCGTGCTCCAGTTGCACCTGCAACGTGTCGTGGCGCTGGCGCTCGGGCAGCGCCACCGTCACGCTATAGGAACCGGTGATGGCAGCGAGCGCCTGCTCCACGGCCCCGGGAATCTCGGCGTCGGAGCGGCAGAAAATTCCCGTGCCCCCGGTCACCTCGGCCAGCCGCTTCAAACCGTCGCGGTAGGCCTCGTTGAGGCGATTGCCATAGTAGCGCAGGTGAACGATGAAGAGCGGCGATTGGCGGCCGGCGAGCGAGGCCTCCAGCCGCGAGATCTTCTCCTGCACCAGCGCCTCGGGGAAGCGCCGGCTGAGGTCGCCGGAATCGCTGCGGTTGATCACCGGGTTGGTGTAGTCGTCGCGGTAGTTCTGGATGTCGCTGTCGGTGAGGTAGAGCAGGGCCAGGCGCACATGGCTGCGGGCCAGCAGGGCATCGCCGATCTGGGCGGCCATCTCGACGGTATCGAGCAGCCCGGCTTTGCCGCTGGCCGGCACCGCGGCGACGGCCTGCGCCACCGCCTCCCGGTCGGCGGTCGGATCCACCAGCACCCGCAGGCCGTCCTGGGCGCGCAGCAGCCCCACCCAGGCGCGCGGGCCCAGCCGCCGCACGCCGGCGATGAGCGCCTCCTTGGCCGGCTCCACGTAGGCCACGTCGCCGGTGAAATCCAGCACCGCCATGATGATCAAGTCGTCGCCGGGTCCCCGCACGTCCAGCACCTTGGAAGGGGCATCGCCCAGGCGCACGGTCAGGTCTTTCACCCCCAGGCTCTCCACGGGCTCGCCCCCGACCCACACCGGCACGCGAATCTGGTGCTTCGCTCCGGGCGGAGCCAGCAGCAGCAACGCCAATAGCCACGCGGTCGTCAAAAGCTCAGCCTCAGTCCGAGTTGTACCACCCGGCCGCCGTAGGACCCGATGATCTTCCCCGCGTTCACGTTGGGCGCCGACGCCGGACCGATCACGTTATCGGGATTGTTCCAGTTGGCGTGGTTGATGAAGTTGAAACCGGAGGCGGTGAACTCCAGGGTGCGGTCCGCCGCCAGCGGGATGCGCTTGCTCAAGCTGATGTCGTAGTTCTGGTAACCGGGATTCATGATGTAGCTGAGGGTCCGGGAGAGGGTCCCCAGGGTGAAGTCGGGCGGCTGGTCGAAGGCCGCGGGGTTGAACCACAGCTCGGGCCCCTGGTCTTTCACGCGCGGGTCCACGCCCGGCACGGGATTCACCCGCAACCCCTGAATCACGCCGCCGGTGTTGTTGAATTGCGGGCGCAGGTAGAGCGGGGCGCCGCTCGAGCGCGATGCCGTGCCGAGAATCGACCAGCCCTCCACCAGGTGGCGGCGCCAGTCCTCGAAGCGCATCAGCGGCCCGCTTCCGCCGAAGGGCAGCTCATAAACGTAGCTGAGCTGCATGTACTGGGGCCTCGAGCCGGCGGTCCGCGACCACTCGTTCTCGCGGCGGAAGAAGTCCTGCTTGCCGTAAGGGCCCGAGTAGTCGTCCATCTGGTGGGAGATCTCCCAGGAGGCGCTCACGGTCAAACCGGCGGAGGCGCGCTTGTCCACCCGCAGCCAGCCGGCGTTGCGGTGGTAGCGGCCGCCCGGCCACAAGCCGCCCACGTCGAAGCCCTTGTACTGCGGGTAGGGCCGCAGAGAGCGGTTGAACTCCTCGTCGTTGAGCAGGTCGCGGAAGCGCAGCGCATCCGGATGAATGGCGTTCGGGTTGGCGGCGCTGTTGCCCACCAGCAGGTTCTTGCCGCCTGCATAGGAGGCCCCCACGGTCACGATCACCTCGCCCGGGAGGCGCCGCTCCAGGCTGAGCGAGGCGGATTGATAGGTGGGCACGCGGCGCGACATGTCCACCAGGTCGGCCGACGTGTTGTCGGCCGCGCCGGGATCCAGGTTCGGCAGCGGGCCGCCCAGCGGCGGCAGTCCCTGGGAGAGCACCACGGCGGGCTCCAGTTGCACGTTGGGCGAGATGTAAGTGGGGTAGGCGCTGAAGCCCTGGGTGCCCCACTGGCTGGTGTAAATGGAGATGGCGGAATAGCTGCGCGCAAAGGAGAGCCGCACCACGCTCCCGGCATCGCCGCGCGGGTTCCATGCCACGCTGACGTTCGGTTCCAGGAGCCACTGGGTGGGCTGGAAGCCGCGCCCGTAGCCGCCGCGCCCGGCCGCCACCAGCGCGCCGCGCCGCCCGGTTTCCGGGTTGACGACCGACAGGTCCACGGTGCTCTGCCGGTCGTACTTCTCGATGCGCGGCCCGCTGCGCTCCAGGTTGAAGCCCGCGCTCACCACCAGTCCCTTGCGCACTTCGTAACGGTCCCGCACCGCCGCCGCCAGGATGCCGCGGCGGAAGTAGGAAGGCGCCGGCACCACGCTGCGCTCCCCGTAGTCCGCCAGCCCCAACAGAAAGCTGGCGAAACCGTGGCCCGTGTTCACAATGCCCGGCAGGCTGGTGAGGCCGGGGGAAAAGCTCAAGCGGCCGCTGGGATAGGCAGGCCAGTAGGCATTCACCTGGTAATGAGCGTAGGACGTACTGAACCGCAGGTTGTGCCCGCCGCGGCGGGTGGAAAGGGCCTCGGAAAACCACCAGGTGGTGCGCGCGCTGCGCGACACCGGGTAGGAGCGCCCCATCCCCAGGTAGCCGTCCAGGTTGAACACGGGAAACGATTCGCCCCCGATGCCCGCCAGCCCCAGCAGCGCCTCATAGTCCAAGCGGTCTTCCTCGCTGCCGTTCTCGGTGGTATCGGAACTCACCTCGAAGTTGAGGGTGTTGACGGTGCGGGACGTGGCGGTGAAGACGTGCTCCAGGCCGGCGCGGCGGGAACTGGAGCGGCGGTCGGCCGCCCCGGGGTTGGCCGGAGTGGGAAACCAGCGCGCCGCTCCCAGGAAGCCGTTCGAGAACGCCAGGTCCAGGCTCACGCGGTGGCGGTCCCGGATGGACTGTTCCAGCTTGCCGATCATGCCGTTGGCGGTGTTGGTTTCGGGAGCGTTGATAAACAGGTTGTTGCGGAAGAAGGGACCCACGTTGGTGTTCGGGTGGGGATAGTGTTCCAGCGCGCGCCGGGCCACGGGATCGAGGCGGGAGGCGGGGATGACGTTGCCCGGGAACGGATCGCGCTGGTACTGAAGGTTGTCGGACGATATCGGCCGTTCCGGATCGTAGGAAGGGTTCTCGCGGGTGGCATCGGGATCGTAGATGGGCAGCAGGTTGCCGGCCTGGTCCACGACCTGGGAAAAATCGCCCGTGCGTTCCGGTACGGTGGGGATGGTGCGCAGGTAGGTTCGGGAGGTGCGCTGCCGGAGCCCTTCATAGGAGACGGAGAAAAAGGTGCTGCGGCTGGGCAGTCCGGGCACCCGCAGCGGGCCGGCCACGTTGAAGCCGAACTGGTTGCGCCGCAGCAGGGATTTATCGCCGCCGCGCTGCCGGATTTCGTGCGGCACGGCATCGAGCGCGTCGTTGCGCAGGTTCTCGTAGATACGCCCGTGCCAGTCGCGCAGCGTGGAGCGTTGCCGGGCCGCCCGGGGCGGGCTGTCCGGCCGGATGCCCAATTCGCGCGTCCGGGTACGGAACTCCTCGACGGCTCGCTCCAGCTCCCCCGGCGGAGCGTCCTGCGCCCAGGCGGCCGCCCACACCCACAGGCACACCGCCGCTCCGTACCGGAATCCCCGCATATATAGTCGAGTGTAACAACCCGGTACGGCTGCGCCCAAACCGCCGGCGGCGGTGGCGGCCTCGCCGCTGCGGCATGGCGATTGCTCGGTTTCTTACGGGCAGGCCATGCGAACGCACATCAGACTGGGCAGGGTGTTCGGCATCGAGATAGGGCTGCACGCCAGTTGGTTTCTGATCGCGCTGCTGATCGTATTCCTTTTAGGCAGCTATTTCCAGGCGGCCGATCCGGAGTGGAGCCCCACGGTGGTATGGGCCCTGGCGGCGCTTACGGGCCTGCTGTTCTTTGTCTCGCTCCTGCTGCACGAGCTGGCGCATTCGCTGGTGGCCAAGTCCTACGGCCTGGGGGTACGCTCGATCACGCTCTTCGCGCTGGGCGGCGTGGCGCAGATCGAGAGCGGCTCGGAGACGGCGCGCAGCGAATTCTGGATCGCGGTGGTAGGGCCGATCACCAGCCTTTCGATCGGGGTGGGCGCGCTGGCGGCGGCTTTTCTATTGGGCTGGTCGCCGCCCGGCGGGGAGGCCACCCCGCTGCTGGCCATGCTGGTGTGGCTGGGCTACATCAATGTCCTGCTGGCTATCTTCAATCTGATCCCCGGATACCCGCTCGACGGCGGACGCATTCTGCGCGCCCTGATCTGGTGGAGAACCGGCGATAACCACGGCTCCCACCGGCAGGCGGCGCGCGTGGGACAGGTGGTGGGGATGGTGTTCATCGCCTGGGGCATCTTCGAGTTCCTCTCGGCCGGACTGGTGGGCGGGCTATGGATCTCGCTGATCGGCTGGTTCCTCTTCCAGGTGGCCGGCCAGAGCCGCGCGCAGGCCACCGTGATGCGGGCGCTCGAAGGCGTACGGGTGAGCGACATTATGGCGCGCGACTGCCCCACCGTGGACGGCTACACCAGCCTGCAGGACTTCGTAGGCGAGATCCTGATGCACACCGAGCGGCGCTGTTTCCTGGTGGAGACCAACGGCCAGTTGGCCGGGCTGGTGGGCTCGCGCGAGTTGCAGGGAATCGACCGCGCCCGCTGGCCCTACACCACCCTCAACGACATTGTCAGCCCCATCGACGAGGAGCGCGCCGTGGGCCCCGATACCCCCGTCACCGTGGCGCTCGAAAAGATGGCCCGCGACGAAGTGACCCAGTTGCCGGTGGTCTCCGGCGGGCGCGTCGACGGCGTGCTTTCCCAACGCCAGGTGGCCAAATACTTGCAGACCCGCACCGCCTGAGGGGATCCCCGGCCCGATCCGGCGCGCATCCCCGGACGGTCCGGCGCGCCCGTTTTGTTACCCTGGTAGTAATGAAGCTCGGTGACATCGCCCGCGCGCTGGGGTGCCAACTCTCCGGCGACCCGGACATCGAAATCGGCGGCGTAGCCGGGATGGAGCATGCCGGCCCGAGTGACCTCACTTTTCTGGCCAACCCCAAGTATGCCCACAAGCTGAAGCAGACGCGCGCCGGCGCCGTCCTGATCGCGGCGCCCGTGGAGGGCATGGCCTGCCTGGTATCTTCGAACCCGTACCTGGACTTCGCGCGCGCCGTGGAGCTGTTCTACCAGCCGCCGCGGCCGGCCCCGGGAATTCACCCGCTGGCCTCTGTAGCGCCTTCGGCCGAGATCGGGGAGTGCGCCTCCATCGGCCCCTTCGCCGTTATCGGAGAGCGCGTGCGCATCGGCCGCAACGCCGTCATCCATCCCCACGTGGTGATCTACGAGGGCGCCGAGATTGGCGACGACTTCACCGCCCATTCCCACGCCGCGGTGCGGGAGTACTGCCGCATTGGCAACCGCGTCATTCTCCAGAACGGCGCGGTGGTGGGGGGCGACGGCTTCGGCTTCGCCAAGCGCGCCGACGGCACCCACTACAAGATTGTGCAATCGGGCATCACGGTGATTGAGGATGACGTGGAGGTGCAGAGCCTCAGCAACGTAGACCGCGCCACCATCGGGGAAACCCGGGTGCGGCGCGGCGCCAAGATCGACAGCCTGGTGCAGGTGGGCCACGCCTGCGTGGTGGGGGAGGACAACATCATCTGCGCGCAGACGGGGCTGGCGGGAAGTTCCATCCTGGAGAAGGACGTCCTGCTCGCCGGCCAGGTGGGGGTCTCCGGGCATCTCACCGTGCACGATGGCGCGGTGGTCTACGCCCAGAGCGGCATCGGCGGCGACGTGCCGCCGGGCGCCCGCATCTCCGGTTCCCCCGCTTTCGACGCCGCCGAATGGCTGCGGGCGGTGACCGCTTTTCGCAAGCTGCCCGAGTTACTGAAGACGGTACGCGAGTTGAAGAAGAAAGTGGAGGGATTTGAAAAGGATGCCGAAGCACGTGAGCCGGTGTGAGCCGCGCCAACCGGTAGCTTATTTGAACGAGCCGTTTTTGCATAGCCCCGATGCGCGTCCTCTGCGCATTCTGGCGGAGTACCTGGAGCCGCTCTCGCATTTCCGCCAGCAGAAGGTCCGGGACACGGTGGTGTTTTTCGGCTCCGCCCGCATCACAGAAGACGGTCCCCTGGGGGAGTATTACCAGGGCGCCCGCGAACTGGCCCGTTTGCTCACCCAGTGGGCGGATCAGTTCACCAACAGCACCCACCGGTTCGTAGTCTGTTCCGGCGGCGGCCCGGGCATCATGGAGGCGGCCAACCGCGGGGCCATGGAAGCTGGGGGCAAGACTATCGGGCTGAACATCGGGCTGCCTTTCGAGCAGTTCCCTAACCCCTACATCACGCCCGAGCTGTGCTTCGAGTTCCACTACTTCTTCATGCGCAAGTTCTGGTTTGCGTACCTGTCGAAGGCGCTGGTGGCCTTTCCCGGCGGGTTCGGCACCATGGACGAGCTGATGGAGGCCCTCACTCTGGTCCAGACCCAGAAGCTGGCCAAGAAGATCACCATCCTGCTCTACGGGTCGAAGTATTGGAAAGAGGTGGTCAACTTCGACGCCCTGGTACGCCACGGCACCATCAGCCCGGACGATCTGCAGCTCTTCCGCTACGCCGACGACCCCAAGACGGCCTTCGAGATCCTGAAAACCGACCTGCTGGCCCACGCCCTGCAACCGGAGCTGGAAACCCCGGCGATTGCCACCACCCGCAACCCGCAGGCGCCGCAAGGGACGACGTAAAGCCCACACGAGGCGCGGTCTAGCCCCAGGGCGGGCTTACCTGCTGATCCTGGCGTGAAGTGTAAGCGCGCGCGTTAAGATAGTCAGGAATGATCGCTCCGCGTCTAGAGACCTGGGCCCGCCGCCTCGGACGTGTGGAAAAGGCGTTCCTCGGCGCGTTGCTGCTCTACCTGGCGGCGCGGCTGGCCATGCCGGGATGGTTTTCCCTGGTGCTGGGCCTGGTGGTCTATGCACTCGGCATGGTGGCGGCGGTGCGGGCGTCGCGGCGGCTCATGTGGCGGCTGCGTAACCGCCTGGTCCTGGCCTACCTGTTTATCGCGGTGGTGCCCATTGTGCTGCTGGTGGCGCTGGTCTCGGTCACCACCTACGGCATCACCGGCCAGATCGCCGGGTACCTGGTCAACTCGGAGTTGAACCGCCGCACCGCCGCACTGCGGCGTCCCGCCGAAGCGCTGGCGCGGGCGCCCGCTGCGCGCAGGGCGGATTTCGTCCGCGGCATGCTGCCGCACCTGAGTACGTCCTTTCCGGATATCGAAATCCTGATCCTCGATGATGAGGAGTTGCGAGTCCCGCCGGAATCCGACCTCACCTCCGCGCCCGCGGGATGGCAGGACACCCACGGGATACTGGTGCGCGACGGGCGGCTCTACAGTTGGGCGCGCGCGGTCCACAGCGGCACCGAAGTGATCCTGGCTTCCTATCTCAGCCGCGAGTTTCTGAGCGGCATGATCCCCGGGCTGGGCACGGTTTCCATCCGGGTTCTGACCGGCGATCCGCCGGCCTCGACCGGCTCGCGCAAGAACGAGGACACCCGGCGCTCCTTCAACCAGGTTCCGCCGCCGTACAACCGCGCCGATATCGAGGTCACCGGCTACTACCCCATACCGCTGGGAGACTGGCATCGCCCGGGCGCAACGGAAAGCGCCGTTCTGCTGGTCAACACCCGCCTCTCGGCCGTGCTGCGACTGGTCTTCGGACATAACGTGATCGGCGAAAAGATGGAGTGGGGGCAGATCATCTGGGTGGCCTTCCTCACGGTATCGGGTTTGTTCCTGCTGGTGGAGCTGATCTCCCTGGTGGTAGGGATCTCGATCACCCGCACCATCACCTCCGCGGTGCACGAACTCTACGAAGGCACCCAGCGCGTGATGCAGGGCGATTTCTCCCACCGCATTCCGGTGCGCGGCAAGGACCAGTTGGGCGCCCTGGGGACCTCCTTCAACACCATGACGGCCAATCTCGAGCGCCTCATCGTGGTGGCCAAGGAGAAGGAGCGCCTGCAATCGGAACTGGAGATCGCCCGGGAGGTGCAGGGCCAGCTCTTCCCCAAGAACGTTCCCGCCCTCCGCACCCTGCAGCTTACCGGAGTCTGCCATCCCGCGCGCATGGTTTCGGGCGACTACTACGACTTCATTCACCTGAGCGATTCCACCCTGGCCTTCGCCATCGGCGACGTGGCGGGCAAGGGCATCTCGGCGGCGCTGCTGATGGCGGCCATCCAGTCCACCATGCGCACGCAGCTCTCCGCGGGGCTGCCGGTGGCCGCGGCGGCGGGCAACGGCGGGGGGCGCGCGCAGCACTCGGCCGCGCGCCTGGTAGCGCGGCTCAACACCCAGCTCTACGCCAACACCTCGCCGGAGAAGTACGCCACCTTCTACTTCGGGATGTACGACGACGAAAGCAGCACCCTTACCTACACCAACGCCGGCCACCTGCCGCCCATCCTGGTGCGCGGCGGCCAGCCGCAATTGCTGGAGGTCACCGGCACCGTGGTGGGCGCCTTCCCCTTCGCCGAGTACGAGGAACAGAAGATCCGGCTCGCCGCAGGCGACCTGCTGGTGGCCTACACCGACGGCATCGTGGAGCCCGAAAACGAATACGGCGAAATGTTCGGCGACGAGCGACTCACGGAACTGCTGGTGAAGCACGCCGCCACTTCGAACGACGAGATCATCGCCCGCGTGGTGGAAGCCGTGCGAGAGTGGACCGGCGCGGGCGAGTTGCAGGACGATATGACCATGCTGGTAGCACGTAGAATATGAAGGTCCTGACCACCCAGCAGATGCGCGAGGTGGATCGCCGCACCATCGAGTCCGGCATTCCGGGGCTGGTGCTCATGGAAAACGCCGGGCATCGCGTCACCGAATTCCTGGCCGAGAAATTCGCGCCGCTGGCCGAGCATCGCATCGCGGTGATCTGCGGCAAGGGCAACAACGGCGGCGACGGCATGGTGGTGGCGCGGCAGCTCTTTACGCGCTTCCGCCCGCGCGCGCTCGATGTCGTGCTGGTAGCCGCCCCGGAGGAGCTGAAGGGCGACGCGGCGGCCAACTACCGCATGCTGCTGGCCACGGGCTGCCCGGTATGGCGGGAGATTCCGCCCGACGCCCGCATGGCCACCATCGTGGTGGATGCGCTGCTCGGCACGGGCCTGAGCGGGCCGGCAAGCGGCGCCATGCTGACCGCTATCCAGGCCATCAACACCGGATTTCCGCTGGCCACCGTGGTAGCGGTGGATATCCCCTCCGGCATGCCCGGCGATACCGGCCAGCCGCTCGGTGAACACGTGCGCGCCGCCTACACCGTCACGTTCACGGCGCTGAAGCCGGCCCAGGTGCTGCCGCCCAACTGCCTGGACGTAGGGGAGGTGCGGGTGGGCGCCATCGGCAGCCCGCCGGAGATGTACGAGCAGGACCCCTCCATCTTTCTCTCGGCGGTGGAGCGCGCGCAGTTGCGCCCGCTCGTCGCGCCGCGCCGGCCCACGGCTCACAAGGGCAGCTTCGGCCACGTGCTCGTCATTGGCGGCTCGCGCGGCAAGACCGGCGCCGCGGCCATGGCGGGGATGGCGGCCCTGCGCGCCGGCGCGGGCCTGGTGACGGTGGCTTCGACGGAATCGGCCATCCCGGTCATCGCCGGCCACGCCCCGGAACTCATGACCGAGCCGCTGCCCGAAACCGAAACCGGCGCGCTCTCGCTGCGGGCCTTCGATTACGGGCGCATCGACGAGGCCGCCGCGCGCAAGGACGTGCTGGCCATCGGGCCGGGCCTCGGCACCCACCCCGACACGGTCGCGCTGGTCCGGCGCCTGGTTGCCGAAATGCCGCAGCCCATGGTCGTCGACGCCGACGGGTTGAACGCGCTGGCCGGCGCCGCGTGGTCCTCCGGCGGCCGGCTGCGCGTCCTCACCCCGCATCCCGGCGAGATGGCGCGGCTGGCGGGCTCCACGGTAAAGGACATCCAGGCCGACCGGGTCTCCGCCGCGCGCGCCTTCGCCATCGATCACCAGGTCTGCCTCGTGCTGAAGGGTTACCGCACCCTGACCGCCTTTCCCGACGGCCGCGTGTGGATCAACACCACCGGCAGCCCGGCCATGGCGTCCGGCGGCACCGGCGACATCCTCACCGGCATGATCGCGGGCTTTCTGGCGCAGTTTCCGAACCAGCCCGACGAGGCGGTGGCCGCGGCCGTCTACCTGCATGGGTTGGCCGGGAACATCGGCGCCGCCGCACTTGGCGAGCAGCCCCTCATCGCTACAGACCTGCTGCGCTTTCTGAGCCAGGCCATGGAGGAGTGTGCCCATCTACCGGACCGCTTCTGAGGAGGCCACCGTGGAGCTGGGCGAGCGGATCGGCCGCGCGCTGCCGCCGGGCGCCGTGGTGCTGCTTTCGGGCGACCTGGGCGCCGGCAAGACCACCATCGCGAAAGGCATCGTGGCGGCGGTGGGCGGCGCCGACGCCGACGAGGTCTCCAGCCCCACCTTCTCCCTCATCCACGAATACCGGGCCGCCGCGCGCGTCTACCACGTGGATCTCTACAGGCTCGAAGAAGCGCGCGAGGTCGAGGCCCTGGGGCTGGACGAACTCTTCGACGGCCAGGCCGTCGTGCTGGTCGAATGGGGCGAGCGGTTCCCGCAACTGCTGCCCCCCGAGCGCATCGAAATCCGGCTGGAACACGCCGGCGACGACGAGCGCATCATCACGGTGAGCGGAATTCAACCATGAACAAGACACCCTGGGCGCTGGTGCTGGGCTCCAGCAGCGGTTTCGGCGCGGCTACCTCGATCGAACTGGCCCGCGCCGGCCTCCACATCTTCGGCGTACACATGGACCGGCGCGACACGCTGCCGCGCGCGCAGGAGGTGGAGCGGGCCATCCGCGAACTGGGGCGCGAAGCCCTCTTTTTCAACGTCAACGCCGCCGATGACGAGCGGCGGGAGGCGGTGGTGTGCGCCATGGCCTGCCGCCTGGCCGAAGCCGCCGGCACCGTGCGGGTGCTGGTGCACTCCCTGGCCTTCGGCGCGCTCAAGCCGCTGGTGGGCGAGGGCGCCGTCCCCAGAAGGCAACTCGAGACCACCGCGGACGTGATGGGCCACTCCCTGGTCTACTGGGTGCGGGCGCTGGTCGACTCCGGGCTGATGGAGGCGGGCGGCCGCATCTTCGCCATCACCAGCGCCGGAAGCGCCAGGGCCATCCCGCGCTACGGGCCGGTGGGCGCGGCCAAGGCGGCGCTCGAGGCGCACATCCGCCAACTGGCGGTCGAACTGGCCCCCCGCGGCATCACCGCCAACGCCATCATGGCCGGGGTGACCGACACTCCCGCCCTGCGCGCCATCCCCGATCACGAGCGGCTGGCCGAATTCGTCCGCGCCCGCAATCCCCACCACCGTCTCACTCGCCCGGAGGACGTGGCCCGCGCCATCACCGCCCTCGCCGCCGAGGGCACCTATTGGATGACCGGCAACACCATCCGGGTGGACGGCGGAGAGGACATCGCCGGCTGACCATCCGTTATAATCGTGCTTCTGTTCGGGAGGAACTGGATGAACCGTCGTGACTTATTGAAAACCTTGCCCGCCATGGCCGCCGCCGCGCACCTGGCGCCCGGCGCGGCCCCCGCCGCGGGTAACAGAGCGCGCCTGCGCTCGGCCATCTGCGCCTACTCCTACCGCAACGAGCTTGGCAAGAAGCTCATGACCTACGAGGATATCGTGCGGGTGGCGGTGGATAACAACATCGATGGCCTGGATGCCACTGTCTACTGGCTGGACACTTCCGACGATGCCCTGCTCCGGTTGCGGCGCTTCGCCTACATGAACTCGGTGGATATTTACAGCATCTCGGTGCGCACGGAGATGACCCAGCGCAACCCCAACGACCAGTTCAAGGAAGCCGCCGGCATCCGTCACTGGGTGGACGTGGCGGAAAAGCTGGGCGCCGGCCACATCCGCGTCTTCGGCGGCCGCGTCCCCAAGGACGCCACCGAAGCGGAGGCCGCCGGCTGGGTGGTCGAGGTGCTCAAGCGCGCCGCCGATTACGCCGGCAAGAAGGGCGTCATCCTGGGACTGGAGAACCACGGCGGCATCACCGAGAAAGCCTCGGTCATCCTGGATATCGTCAAGCGTGTGGATTCGCCCTGGGTGGCGGTGAACCTGGATACGGGCAACTTCAACCGCAACGCTTACGAGCAGATGGAGCAGTGCATGCCGCAGGCCGCCGCGGTGCAGGTGAAGATGCACGTCCGGGTGGGACCGGAAGGCCAGCGCCAGGATTCCGACTGGGACCGCATCGCCGGCATGCTGGTCAGGAACGGCTACCGCGGCTATCTCTCGCTGGAGTACGAGGAGAAGGAACCGGCCTCTACCGCCATGCCCCGGCTGCTCAAGAAGCTGGACGGCATCTGCCGCAAATACTCCGCCTGACAAGCCCGCCGGATGCTGCGGCACATGTCCGCGGGCGCGCGGCGCGGCCTCTCACGGCGGCGCCGCGGCCCGCGGCGGTATCATGCGTCAAGGAGGGCCGCAGGATGCCGGAAAACCAGCAGCCTATCGACGCCACTGCCGGCGCCCGGGAAACGCCGGCCGAAATTCCCGTTGCGGTGATGCGCCGTGAGCTGGAGCGCGAGCGCCAGACCTCCCGCCGCTTGTTGAACGAGCTGGCCGCGGCCATTTCCAGGAGTGCCAGCCATGCCGGAGACGCCATGGCCTCGGCCGCCCGCCGCACTGGATACGCGGCCCAGTACGTGCAAGAGCATTACCTGAGGGAGATGGTAACCGGTCTGGGGCGCTTCGTACGCCAACACCCCGCTCCTTCCGTTGCCGCCGTCCTGCTAGCCGGCTTCCTGGCCGGCCGCGCGCTCCGGAACCGGTAACGTTCCTCACGGGAGGAATGCTCCATGGCTGACCGTTACGTGGATGTGGGCGAGGAGCGGCGCTCGCTCGCCGACATTGTCCAAAACATCGCCAACAATCTGCAGGATATCGTCCGCGCCGAGCTGCGCCTGGCCAAGACCGAGATGATGGACCGCGCCCGCCGCATGGGCCGGGCGGCCGGGATGCTGGCCGCCGGAGTGGCGCTGCTGGCCCTGGCCGGACTGCTGCTGGTGACCATGGTGGTGGGGGCGCTGGCCCTGGCCATGCCGGTGTGGGCTGCCGCCCTGATCGTGGCCGTGGTCCTGGGAGCCATCGGAGGCGGCCTGGCCGTGGTCGGCCGGATTCGTTTGAAAGAAACCAACCTGCGGCCCGATCAGACCATCGACAACGTCAAGGGGGACGTGGAATGGCTCAAACAACAGACGAAATAAGGCACGAGATCGAAACGCGCCGCACCGCACTGGCGCAGGACATCAATGAACTGGAGCACCGGGTGAAGCACTCGGTGGACATCAACGAGCAGTTCCGGCGCCACCGCACGACGATTTTCGGGGCGGCCTTTCTGGGCGGGCTGTTGTTCGGTTTCTTCACCGGACAGAAGAAGCAGGAGGAGTAGGGGCGCCGCTCCGCGCCCCATTCCGCGCCTATCCCTATCGGAGGCCTTTATGATCAGGGGCGGTTGGCCGGTCTGGGTGGCGGTGATCGCGGTGCTCGCCGCGGGAGCGCTGGTCTTCGCCTTGCGAACCAGAACGCCGGAGGGCGGTCCCCCGTTCACCCCGCCGCAGCAGCCCAACACGGCCTACATGAACCGCGTCCGCAGCCTGGAGGAGGTCACCACCGCCGCCGACCCGGCGCGGCTGGCCAACTACCGCGTCGAACTCGCCAATCTCAGGGTGGTGGAGGTGGCGGGCCGTAACTTCTGGGTTGCCGATGAGGCCGGGCGGCGCGTGCTGGTGGTGCCGAACAACCCCGAAACTCCCACCGAGGCCGTCGCCCAGGGCCGCCTGGTTTCGATCACCGGCGCCGTGCGCACGCCGGATGCCGCGGACCTGGACGAAGAAACCGCCGCCCTGGCAACCGGCCAGCCCGTATACCTGCGGGCCGACAGCATCCGGCCGGGTGCGCCGGCAGGCGCCTGAGCCGAGCCCGCGGAACCGGTTCGCCGGCGCGCTACACTGGAGAAAACGCCGCAGGGAATCGTCCCCATGCCGGCCCTTACCATCAGGCGCAAGCTGCGTTCCTTCGACCTCGGCATCCGCGAGGCCCGGATGTTTGCCAAGGCCATGCGTTCGCCCCGGCATCCCGTGCTGGCCCACATCATCCCGATCCGCCGCTGCAATCTCTCCTGCGCCTACTGCAACGAGTACGACGCGGTATCGAAACCCGTGCCCCTGGAGGAGATGCTGCGGCGGGTGGATCTGCTGGCCCGCCTGGGAACCACCATCATCACCATCAGCGGCGGCGAGCCGCTGCTCCATCCCGACCTGGACGAGATCATCCGCCGCATTCGCTCCCACGGCGTGATCGCAACCCTCATCACCAACGGTTACCTGCTCACCCGCGAGCGCATCGGGCGCCTGAACCGCGCCGGGCTCGACTATCTCCAGATCAGCATCGACAATCTTCAGCCCGACGAGGTATCGAAGAAAAGCCTCCAGGTGCTGGACCGGAAGCTCCGCTGGCTGGCGGAGCACGCCCAGTTCCGCGTGAACATCAACTCGGTGCTGGGATCGTCGCTGCGGAATCCCGCCGATACCGGCGTCCTCGTCCGCCGGGCCCGGGAACTGGGCTTTTCCAGCACCGTGGGGGTGGTCCATAACCACTCGGGCCAGCTCGTGCCGCTCAACGCCGGGCAGCAGCGCGCCTATGAAGAAGCCGCCCGCGCCGAGACCTCCCTGTTCTCTTTCGCTCAGTACCAGCGCTTCCAGAAGAACCTGGCGCGCGGGCTGCCGAACCGCTGGCATTGCCGCGCCGGCGGACGCTACCTCTACATCTGTGAAGACGGGCTGGTGCACTGGTGCTCGCAACAGCGCGGCTACCCCGCCATTCCGCTGGAGCGGTACTCGCAAGAGGACCTGGACCGCGAATCCCGCGCCGCCAAACCCTGCGCGCCGCTCTGCACCATCTCCTGCGTGCACCAGACCGCCATGCTCGACGCCTTCCGGGAAAATCCGCACGGGATGCTGGCGGAACTGGTGGCCGCCCGCCGGGAGGCCGCCCCCGGCTTCTCCCCGCCCCTGGCCCTGCGTCTCTTCTCCTGGATGTTCCTCCACTCGAGCCATCGCCGCCTTTTCGAGCGGGCTGCACTGTGGTTTTTGAGAGTGCGGGCCAACTGACTACCGGCTGCCGGTGAGCGCGGCCAGCCCGGCGATGAGCCTGCGCCGCCGCTCCACCTCCGCGCCGTACGCGCCCTCGTAGATGTCCTGCGGGGCGGGCCGGAAGGTGAGCTGGTTGGCGGTCCCGCAGTAGAGATAGGCGTCGGCGGCCTGCTCCAGCCGTATGCCGGCGTAGGGGTTCCGCGGGGTCTTGAGGGTGTGAAAATAGGCGGCCGCGTCGAGGCGTCCCAGCCAGCTTCCCTCCAGGCGCAGCAGCGAAGGAACCGGCCAGGCTTCCAGCCGCTTTTCCAACTGGTCGTCGGCAAACCCGGCGTGGGTCAGGACGACGTAGGTGCCCGCGGCGCGGCGCTTCTCGAGCAGCACCACCGGGTTGACGATGGCTTCCGGCTTCCGCGCCACGTGGGAAGCGCCGGCCCAGAACAGCGCCTTGCGCCCCTTGCGCAGCACCTGCGATTCGATCACCGCGGCCAGGTGCGCCTCGCGCAATGCGGCGTAGGGCGCCAGCTCCGCGGGAGTGCCGACGCGCTCCCATTGGATCGGCGGGTCGCCCAACAGTACCCGGATGCGGGCCTCCTCCGGAAGCTCGCGGTTCGCTTCCCGTACCCGCACGAACAGTTGGCCGTAGATGGGGGAGTCCCAGGCGCCCGGCTGCGTGGTGTTCCGCCAGATGGAGAGAAGCTCGGCGGGCGCCACCTCGCCGCCGCCGGTGAAGCGGTCGGCCAGTTCCTGGTAGTGGCTGTTGCCGCACTCCACGACGATGTCGTGGCCGGCGAAGCCCGGCTCCCGCACCAGCGCGGCCAGGAAGTCGGCCAGTTCCTGCAGCTCGTGGACCTCCCCCAGGCAGACCACGTCGGCCGTTTCGAAGGCGCGCAGGAGACTCAAAACTGCGTCCCGCACTAGCGCCAGCCTCCGCCGCCCCGCAGCGGCACGAAGCGGCAATAACCCGCCACGTGGCGGTCGATGGCGCCGTCGGCTTTCTTGTGGATGACCAGCAGTTCCTGGTCCTCCATGGGCCCCACGGGGATCACCAGCCGCCCGGGTTGGGCAAGCTGGTCGAGCAGGGCGGGAGGCACCTCGGGCGCGCCGGCGGCCACCGAAATGGCGTCGTAGGGCGCCCTCTCCGGCCAGCCGGCGGAACCGTCCCCCACCGCCACCGTGACGTTGCCGCCGTAGCCGCTGCGGGCCAGGTTATCCGCCGCTATGGCCGCCAGCGCGGGAACGATCTCGACGGAAACGACCCGCGCCGCCAGCGCCCCCAGCACGGCCGCGTGATACCCGGAGCCGGCGCCTACGTCCAGCACCGTCTCGCTGCCCTCCAGGTCGAGCAACTCGGCCATCAGGGCGGTCATGTAGGGCTGGGAGATGGTCTGGCCCCAGCCGATGTAGACGGGCGCGTCCTGGTAGCTGGCCACCCGGGCCTCCGGCGGCACGAAGGCCTCGCGCGGAATCTGCCCCATGGCCGCCAGCACGCGCGGGTCGCGAATCCCCCGGCGGCGCAACTGCGCCTCCACCATGTTCTGACGTTCGGAATCCCAATCGGGAATCACTCCATCCCCCGCCGCTATAATAGCTTGAGATGGCCCATCAAATCACCCTTATCCCAGGCGACGGCATCGGACCGGAAGTGGCCAAGGCCACGGTCCACGCCGTCGGCGCCACCGGAGTGAAGATCGACTGGGATTGGGTGGACGCCGGCACCGAAGCGCTCGCCCGCACCGGGCAACTGCTGCCCGACGAAGTGCTGGCCTCGCTCGAAGTCACGCGCGTGGGGTTGAAGGGCCCCACCGCCACTCCCGTCGGCGGCGGGCACCGCAGCGTCAACGTGGCGCTGCGCAAGCGGCTCAACCTGTACATCAACTTCCGCCCCGTGCGCCGGCTTCCGGGAGTGAAGACGCGCTTCCAGGACGCCGAGATCGATATGGCCATCTTCCGGGAGAACACCGAGGACCTCTACTCGGGCCTGGAGCACGAAGTGGTGCCGGACGTGGTGGAGAGCCTCAAGATCATCACCCGCGCGGCCTCCCTGCGGATTGCGCGCGCCGCCTTCGAGTACGCCCGCCGCGAGAAGCGCCGCAAGGTCACCGCCATCCACAAGGCCAACATCATGAAGCTGAGCGACGGCCTGTTCCTGAAGTGCTGCCGCGAGACGGCGGCGCTGTATCCGGAGATCGAATACCAGGAGCTGATCGTCGATAACGCCTGCATGCAACTGGTGATGTACCCGGAAAAATTCGATGTGCTGGTGCTGCCCAACCTCTACGGCGACATCATTTCGGACCTGGCGGCGGGGCTGGTGGGCGGCCTGGGGATTGTCCCCGGGGCCAACATCGGGGAGCACCACGCGGTTTTCGAGGCGGTGCACGGGACCGCGCCGGACATCGCCGGCCGGAATATAGCCAACCCCACCGCCCTGATGCAGTCGGCCGTCCTGCTGCTGAACCACATCGGGGAGCGCGCCGCGGCCCGGCGTTTGCAGCAGGCCATCGCGGCGGTTTACGCCGAGGGAAGTTATCTGACGCGGGATGTGGGGGGTTCCGCCTCCACCACCGAGTTTGCGGAGGCGGTGGCGCGGCGAATCTGCGAGAAAGCGGCGTAGCGCCGCGCACGGGCGCTGTACCCCTGCGCGGCGCTGCCTGTTAGAGACCCTTCTGGGCCAGGAAGGCGATCAGGTCGACGATGCGGCAGGAGTAGCCCCACTCGTTGTCGTACCAGGCCACTACCTTCACCATGTTGCCGTCCATGACCTTGGTCATCTGGGCGTCCACAATTGAGCTGTTGGGGTTGCGCATCAGGTCGCTGGAGACCACCGGGTCCTCGGTGTAGGCCAGGACGCCCTTCAGGGGTCCTTCGGCGGCCTGCTTCAGGGCGCCGTTGACGGCTTCCGCCGTGGCCGGCTTCTTGGTGATGGCCACCAGGTCCACCACCGAGACATTGGGCGTGGGCACGCGCATGGCGTAGCCGTCCAGCTTGCCCTTTAGCTCCGGAACCACCAGCCCGATGGCCTTGGCGGCGCCCGTGGAGGTGGGGATCATGTTCAACGCCGCCGCCCGCGCCCGCCGCAGGTCCTTGTGCGGGAAGTCCAGCACGTTCTGGTCGTTGGTGTAGCTGTGGATGGTGGTCATCAAGCCCTTCTCGATCCCCAGGGTGTCCTGCAACACCTTCACCACCGGAGCCAGGCAGTTGGTGGTGCAGGAGGCGTTGGAGATGACGTTGTGCTTGGCGGGATCGTAGACGTTGTCGTTGACCCCCATCACGATGGTGACGTCCTCGTTCTTCGCCGGAGCCGAGATGACGACCTTTTTCACCGTGCCGCGCAGGTGCTTGGAGGCCTCCTTCGCGTCGGTGAACTTGCCGGTGGATTCCAGCACCACCTGGGCGCCGACCGATGCCCAGTCGAGTTCCGCAGGGTCCCGGGTGGCGAAGACCTTGATGTTCTTTCCGCCCACCGTGATGGAGTCCGCCCCCGCCTTCACTTCCTCCGGCAGCACTCCCAGAACCGAGTCGTACTTAAGCAAGTGCGCGAGTGTCTTAGTATCGGTGAGATCGTTCACCGCCACGAATTCGATGTCGTTCCTGCCGAGACCGGCCCGGACCACATTGCGGCCGATGCGGCCGAACCCGTTGATGCCGACTTTGACTGCCATTTTTTCTCCTAGCTGCTTGTGGGGTTAAGACAAAGGATAACAACTGGCTGATTCCCGGGCAACCGGACATGCCTGTCCGGAAGCGGAAAAAGCGAATTACCGGACCAAAAACGTCCTTCCATCCGCGGCCGGTTGTGCGATGATATGCGGTTACGTAAGTAGCGGCACGGTACGCCGCCGCCTACAAACCGCGTAACGGGAGATGACGATGCCAAACTCCGGTCTGAGCAAAGCGCCCGGGCAGGACCTGACCCATCAGCTCTTGGGGCGGTTTAAGGAGCTGATTTCACAGGGTGTTTTGCGGCCCGGCGACAGGCTTCCGGCGGAGCGCGAGCTGTCCCGGCAATTCGGTGTCAGCCGTTCGACCCTGCGGCACGCCCTGAAAGTCCTGCAAATCATGGGGGTGCTGACCCAGCGGGTGGGCGACGGCACGTACCTGACCACCTCGGCCGCCCGCGCCCTGAGCGAACCGCTGCAATTTATGGTGCTGCTGGACGGCATCACCCTGTTCGACCTGGTGGAGACGCGCCTCATCGTAGAGCCGGAACTGGCGGCGCGCGCCGCCGAGCGCGCCACCCCGGAAGATTTGGCCGCCGTGCTCGCCCCCCTGGAGGAGATCGATCCGCCGCCGCAGCGCATCATCGAACTCGACCTGGCCTTCCACCACGCCATCTTCCAGGCGTCGGGCAACCTGCTGTGCAGCCGCATCTTCACCCTGATCCACCAGTCGACGGCCACCAGCATCGCCCTGACCTCGCAACTGGAGCGCTGGGATCAGACGCTGCGCTATCACCGGGACATCTATGAAGCCATCGCCGGCCGCAAGCCCGAAGAGGCGCGCAGCCGCATGGTGGACCACCTGGTGCACGCGCGGGCACTGCTGGTGACGATCAGCGCGCAGCCCGAGCGCTTGAAGACCGCCACGGAACTGCTGCCGCTGCCGCGGAAAAAGCGAACCAGGGGCCAGGCGGCGAAGACCTCCACGCCATAAAACGGCAACGGCCGGGACTTGCGCCCCGGCCGCCGCCGTTACACTGCGTTTGCTGTGGTCTGCCTGGGAGGCGTCTACGCCGTCCGCATGGCTTCGGACTTGTCGCCGCCCGAAATCGCGGCCTGCGCCGCCGCCAGCCGGGCGATGGGCACCCGGTAGGGGCTGCAGGAGACGTAGTTCATCCCCACTCGGTAGCAGAACTGCACCGAGCTCGGTTCGCCGCCGTGCTCGCCGCAGATCCCCACTTCGAGATCCGGCCGGGCCTGGCGTCCCAGCTTCACCCCCATCTCCACCAGCTTGCCGACGCCCTCCTGGTCCAGGACGGCGAACGGGTCCGCGTCGAAGATCTTCGCGTCCTCGTAGTCCTTCTGGAACTTCGTGTAGTCGTCGCGGGAGAGGCCCATGGAGGTCTGGGTCAGGTCGTTGGTCCCGAAGCTGAAGAACTCCGCTTCCTTGGCCACCTGGTCGGCGGTGATCGCGGCGCGCGGAATCTCGATCATGGTGCCGACCATGTACTTCAGGTCCTGCATGCCGGCCTTGGCCAGCACTTCCTCGGCCACCCGCACCACGATCTCCTTCTGGTGCCGGAGTTCCTTGACGCCGCCGATGAGCGGGATCATGACCTCGGGGATCACCTCCACGCCCTTCTTCTTCACCTGCACGGCGGCCTCGAAGATGGCGCGCGCCTGCATCTCGGTGATCTCCGGATAGGTGATGCCGAGACGGCAGCCGCGGTGGCCCAGCATGGGGTTGAACTCGTGCAGCTCTTCAACTCGCGAGAGCAGCTCCGGAAGCAGGGTTTTTAGCGTCCGCACCTCGGCGCCGAAGCGGGCGTACTTGGCCGCCATGGCGCGCTTGGTCTTGATATCGGCCGCCGGCAGCTTGGCGATGTCCACCATCAGGTCCTCGCGCTTGGGCAGGAACTCGTGCAGCGGCGGGTCCAGCGTGCGGATCACCACCGGGAAGCCGTTCATGGCTTCAAACAACCCGGCGAAGTCCCTGCGCTGCATGGGCAGGAGTTTCCGCAGGGCCGCCCGGCGGCTCTTCTCCTCGCGGGCCATGATCATGGCCTGCATGTGCTCGATGCGGTCCTCGGCAAAGAACATGTGCTCGGTGCGGCACAGCCCGATGCCTTCGGCGCCGAACTTGCGGGCCACCTTGGCGTCGCGCGGCACGTCGGCGTTGGCGCGCACTCCGAACTTGCCGCGGAACTCGTCGGCCCAGCCCATGAAGGTGGCCAGCACGCCCGAGGACGGATCGGCATCGATGGTGTTGGCCTGGCC
>JAWLGN010000041.1:0-2284 GCA_041685075.1 Bryobacteraceae bacterium | reverse complement strand
CGAGCCGTGCGTCGTCCGCCCATCCGAGGAATTCTTCGAGCTCACCCGAGACTTTCGGCTCTACCAGCGGGAGCTCTCCGGCGAAAACTTCACCGGTGGAGCCGTCCAGCGAAATCCAGTCGTTCTCCTTGAGCGTGATCTTCTTGCCGCCGCCCAGGTTGATGACCAGTTCCTTCCTGTGCTCGTTGACATCCAGCGCTTCGGCGCCGGCCACGCACGGGGTGCCCATGCCGCGGGCCACCACGGCCGCGTGGCTGGTCATGCCGCCGCGGGAGGTGAGAATGCCCTTGGCCACTTCCATGCCGTGAATGTCGTCCGGCACGGTTTCCTTGCGGACCAGGATGACGGGCGCCTTCTCCGACGCTTTCACCGCGTCGTCGGCCGTGAAGACGATCTTGCCGACTGCCGCGCCGGGAGATGCCGGCAGCCCCTTGGCCATCAGCCGCAGCGTCTTCTTCGACGCCGGGTCGAGGACCGGGTGCAGCAACTGGTCGAGCTGCTGCGGATCCACCCGGAGCACGGCCTCTTCCTTGCTGATCAGGCCTTCCTCTTCCATCTCGACGGCGATGCGCACGGCCGCCGGTCCGGTGCGTTTCCCGTTGCGGGTCTGCAGCATGTAGAGCTTGCCTTCCTGCACGGTAAACTCGAAGTCCTGCACGTCCCGGTAGTGCTTCTCGAGCATGGTGGTGATCTCGTGAAGCTGGTTGTAGACCTCCGGATTCCAGACCTTCAGTTCGGAGATCGGCATGGGGGTGCGGATGCCCGCCACCACGTCCTCGCCCTGCGCGTTGGTCAGGAACTCGCCGTAGAACACCTTCTCGCCCGTGGAGGGGTTGCGGGTGAAGCCCACGCCGGTGGCCGACGTCTCACCCAGATTGCCGAAGACCATGGCCTGCACGTTCACGGCGGTGCCCAGGTCGTCGGGGATCCCGTTCATCTTCCGGTAGTGCTTGGCGCGGTCGTTGAACCAGGACTGGAAGACGGCGTCGCGCGCGCCCGTCAACTGCGCCATGGGGTCCTGCGGAAACGACTTGCCGGTCTTCTTCTGCACCAGCTTCTTATAGCCCGCGATGACGGCCTGCAGGTCCTGGGCGGTGAGGTCGGTATCCAGCTTCGCCCGCACCTTCTTCTTCTGGCCGTCGAAAATCTGGTCGAACTCTTCCTTGGGGATGCCCAGCACCACGTTGCCGAACATCTGGATGAAACGGCGATAGCAGTCGTAGGCGAAGCGCGGGTTGCCGCTCTTGGCTTCGAGCGCCTGCACCGTTTCGTCGTTCAGCCCCAGGTTGAGAACCGTGTCCATCATCCCGGGCATGGAGAACTTGGCGCCCGACCGCACGCTCACCAGCAGCGGGTTTTCCTTGTCGCCGAGCTTCTGCCCCATGCGCTCTTCGAGCAGCCGCAAAGCTTCCACCATCTGCTCGTGAACTTCTTCCGGAACCTGGTTGTTGTTCTGGAAGAAACTGTTGCAGACCTGGGTGGAGATGGTGAACCCTGGAGGCACCGGCAGCTTCGCCCGGCACATCTCCGCCAGCCCGGCGCCCTTGCCGCCGAGCGTGTCCCTCATCTTTCCGTCACCGTCGGCCGTACCATTGCCAAACGAGTATACGAACTTGTTCATCGATGTCCTCTCCTATGAATTCGTGACGATCTCGGAAAAGTCCGCGATCGTGGAAAACTCCGCCAGCAGCGTGGCGAGCAACGTCAGCCGGTTCTGGCGAATCCTTTCGTCCGGCACGTTAACCAGCACCTTGTCAAAAAACAGGTCCACCCGGGGGCGAATCGAGGCAATGGTCTCCAGCGCCGTACGGTAATCCCGTGACTGGCGGGCGGCAGCGCGCACCCGCTGAAACTCTGCGTAAAGCTCCGCCTCCGGACCCTGCTCCAGAAGGCCCTCCTCCACCGCGCCGCGTCCGGCAAACTCCGCCTGCAGGAGAATGTTGCGGATCCGTTTGAAGCTGGCCGCCAGCGGCTCGAAATTCGCCGTGGGGCGAACCGCCTGGATGGCCTCCAGCCGCTCGGCCACGTCGACCAGGTCGTCGTGGCCGGAGGCCAGCACGGCGTTGACTTCGTCGTAGCGGAAGCCCCGGATCTCCCGGAAGTAGAAGCGCACGCGATCGAGCACGAACTCGGCCAGTTGCCGGTCGCCGCCCAGAAGGCTACCCAGGGATAGCCGCAATTTCCCTTCCACGATGGTCTTCACCACGCCCTGTGCGGCGCGCCGGAGCGCGAAGGGGTCGCGCGAGCCTGTGGGGATCAGCCCCACCCCGAAGCAGCCGCGCAG
>JAWLGN010000040.1:0-26871 GCA_041685075.1 Bryobacteraceae bacterium | reverse complement strand
CCCCGCGCGCGCCCGCCCGCCCCCCGCCCCCACGCCCGCCCCACGCGAGGACGCCCGCCCCGAGCGAGGACGCCCGCCCCGATCGAGGACGCCCGCCCCGAGCGAGGACGCCCGCCCCAAGCGAGGACGCCCGCCCCGAGCGAGGACGCCCGCCCCTTTGCCGAGCGGGCCCCCACCCGCCTACTGCTTTGCGAACAGCTTGTTCAGAACCTTGAGCGCCAGGTCTACTTCGCGCTCCGTGACGATGTAGGGCGGCAGGAATCGCAGCACCTTCTCATGCGTGCAGTTCATGAGCAGCCCTTCGGACATGGCATCCAGTACCAGTTGTTTGCCGGGAATGTCCAACTCCAGCCCGATCATGAGGCCGAAGCCGCGCGCCTCCTTGATGAAGGAGTACTTCGAGGGCATGTCGTTCAAGATGGCGTGGAAGTAGCCGCCGACACGCTCGATAGCGGGCAGCAGTCCTTCGAGGATGTCGAAGAACTCGAGCGCCACCCGGCAGGCCACCGGGTTGCCCCCGAACGTGGTTCCGTGCATCCCCGGAGCGATGGCCGCGGCCGCCCGCTCGTTGGCCAGAATCACCCCCAACGGCAGCCCGCAGGCCATGGGCTTGGCGGCCACCGCCACGTCCGGCATCACCGCCGGCGAGAAGCGCTGGTAGGAGAAGTACGTGCCCGGACGGCCCACCCCGCACTGGATCTCATCGAATACCAGCAGGGCGTTATAGCGGTCCGCCAGCTCGCGCGCCTTTTGGGCATATGCGGCGGTGACGGGGAAGATGCCTCCCTCCCCCTGGATCAGTTCCATCACGATGCCGGCGGTGCGCTCCCCGACCGCCGCCTCCAGTGCCGCCTCGTCGCCCGGCGGTACGAACCGTACCCCCGGCAGCAGCGGCTCGAAATCGCAGCGGTACTTCGGCTGTCCGGTGATGGAAAGCGCGCCTAAAGTGCGGCCATGGAAGGAGTTCTCGAGCGAAACGATCTCGTACTTGGCGGGATCGACCTTGCGGCCGTGAGCGCGCATCATCTTCAATGCGCCTTCGATGGCCTCTGTGCCGGTATTGGCGAAAAATGCCCGGTCCAGGCCGCTGGCCTCCGCCAGCCGCTTGGCCAGGGGCCCTTGGTACTGGTTGTAGTAGAGATTCGAAGAATGGATCAGCAGCGCAGCCTGTTCGCGGATCACCTTCACGATGCGCGGATGCGCATATCCCAGGGCGTTCACCCCGATGCCGGATATGAAGTCCAGGTAGCGCTTGCCGTTGGTGTCGTAAACGTAAGCACCCTTACCGCGATGCAGCACCAGCGGATACCGGCTGTAGTTCTGCAACACGTACTCGCGTTCCAGATCGATCACGGTTTGGGCGACGGTGTTCCCGGTTGCGGGAGGAATGGCGCTGGTCACACTACCATCATACTGAAACCGGACGCCGCCCCGCCCGGCGCCCGCCGGTTCCAGCCTGTCCCAGCCCTCAGTCGCCCGAAGCGCGCGCCGGCGCGGGCGAGAACCGCAGCCGCCCGGCCAGCGCCGCCACCCAGCGGTCGCGATGCGTCCTGGCTACGGAAAGCAGTAGCATAGCCAGTATAACCGCTATCGCGGCCACTACCGTTTGCGCCACGCTCAGGCGCTCCTTGAAGAACCACAGCCAGCGGCCGTAGACCAGTTCCGTGTGCACCCAGTACACCAGCAGCGAGGTGACACCGAACTGCCGCACCCAGCTCCAACCCCTGTGATGCTCCCGGCCGTACTCCGTCCACAAAAAAGCGAACGAAAGCCCCAGCAGGATCACCCCCAGCTTGATGAACACCTGCGCCGGGCTGTTGAGCCAGAAATCCACGCTCGGGTACAGCGAATAGGGCAGGTTGGCGGCGTACCAGGAACCCACAATCAGCCCGATGCCCAGCAGCGCAGACCACTGCATGGCGCGGTCCAGGTGCTCCCGCTGGATCACCCGGATCAGGCTCCCCACGCTCATCCCGAAGGCCAGGAAGGCGCCCCAGGGGAAGAAGCTGAAGTAGTTATGGTCGGGCGCCAGGTACATTCGCGCCAGCGCCGGCGCCCCGCTCCAGTCCAGCATCGAGACCAGCGGCGAGGCCGCCGCAATGCCCACCCCCGCGATGGCGCAGTAGCGCACCCGCTGGCCGGTGCGGAATACCGCCATCACCGACATCAGCAGGATCCCCAGCCCCATGCAGTTCAGAATGTCCACTTTGAGCAGGTCCCGCGCCGAGGAATGCGGCAACCCGAACAGCCACATCTGGAAGCGGAATAAAAGCGCGATGGTGAACAGGTAGCCCGCTCGCCGGGCGGCCGCCGCCACGCTCGCTCCCGCCCCCATCATCTTCCGCTGGCACGAGTCCATCAAAAAGGCCAGGGTGATGCCGGTCAGGAAAAGAAAGAGCGCCGGAGGCATCCCGCCCACGAACTGGGAGAGAACGTACGGCCCGCTTTCGCGCAAGTCGGATCGGGTGAAGGAGTGGAAAACGTGCCCCTGGAGCATGATGATGGCTGCCACACCTCGTAGCCAGTCCAGGTACAGCAATCGGGGGCGACCACTCTTGGTTGTCGTCAGAGCCACAGGTCGATCTTTATGATACTCACTTTTGCGGAGTTTCGCGCTTTACGCCACGAGGCAGTTGCAATTTGATCGCCGAATCCGGCAGCGGTGGATTGATCTTTACGTTGGTATAGGTGACCATCTGGTAGTCGCCGCCCGGCAGCATGAACCGCTGCTGCACCGGGTAGCCCGTCGCCTCCGACACCCACAACTCGACTTTGCTCAGGTGCCGGAGCATATCTTTGGACTTGGGTACCAGTTCCAGCAGCGTGGCGCTCTGGCCCGCCACCGTCTGCGGCCCCACCAGTCTCAGCACATAGGCCGCCTGTAGCTCCTTGGCCGTGCTGCCGAAACCCAGCAGCAGAAACTGGTCCACCATTCCGCGGTGCTTGCCGAGGTCGTACTCCTGCACCGTCTTGATCTTGGGGAAGTACAACTCGGCCTTGCGACCGTCGAAGGCCAGCGACCGGGGGTCCGGCTCCGTCAGGTCCACGCGCATGCGGTAGTCCCGGGCCTTGATGCGTTTCAAATTCATGGTCCCGCTGTCTACCGTGTCGTCGTTGATGACGGCCGTATGATACACCCGGCGCACGTCGGCCGACATGCCCCGGAACTCCGCGGCAGCCTTATCGATACGCGCCAGCGTCGCCTCCAACCCGGCGCCGGGTGCCGCAAAAACCGCCCCCGCGCATAAAAAAGCAACAAAGATTCGTGAATGCATGTGCTACTGCTTACTGAGACGTGACGAAAGCTCCGCCGGATACTTCAGCGCCGCGCGAAAGCCATGTACCCCTGGATCTCCTCTTCGGAGTTCCACACGGGTTGCACCTGCGAGATCTCCAGGCGCCGGTCGCCCGTACGGGCCCGCAGTATCTCGGTCACTCTGGCATCGCGCTGCGCCTCGGGAACGCCCTCCAGCAGTTGCGGGTCGATCCAGAATACACTACTGCCCTGTTCGGAGGGCAGCATGGCAATGTTGCTGGCCTGGGGGATTCGGGGCTGGTCGCGGAACCAGTCACGCGGCGTCAGGAAGATGAACGCCAGGATGATCGCCACCATGACGTCGTATTGCCAACTGGCCCGCGGGTAATCCCACAGGATGAACCGCTTCAACATGGAATTTTCATTCTAGCAACTCCGGCCGGAGCCGGCGGCCATTCTCCGATGCGTCCGTCGCGTCCGCGCGCGCCCCGGTCAGCAGGCCAGCGCGGCGCCGGCCAGGTCCGCGCTTTCCACGCGGTCGCGGCCGCGGTTCTTGGCCGCATACAGCGCCTCATCGGCGCGGTGCACGAGCAAGGTCGCCTTGGCCGCCTCCGGCGTGTCCGTCCAGGCGACCCCCAGGCTGCACGTCACCACGATCTGCACCCCGCCGAACGCAAAGGGGCGGTTGCTCACGGCCGCGCGCAGCCGTTCCGCCTGCGCCGCGGCGCCCGCGCCATCGCAACCCGGCAACACCACCAGGAACTCCTCCCCGCCGTAGCGGCCCAGCGCATCGTAGCACCGCAGTCCCGCTTGCATGCGCCTGGCAGCCTCCTTCAAGACGGCATCGCCGGCCATGTGCCCGTGGCAGTCGTTCACTTGCTTGAAGTGGTCCAGGTCCGCCAGCAGCACCGATAGCGGCGTCCCTTCCCGCCTGGCGCGCGACAGTTCCTTCTCCAGCACCTCCCGAATACCTGTACGATTCAGCACTCCCGTCAGCCCGTCGTGAGTTGCCTGGCGCCGCAGGGCTTCCCGCGCTCGCAGCAGTTCTTCCTGCAATTCCAGAATTCGGCGCCCGGCCCGCAGCCGCACCCGCAACTCGTGCGAATTGAATGGCTTGGTAACGTAGTCGTCCGCCCCCGCTTCCATCCCCTGCACAAGATCCCGGCATTCCGTCCTGGCCGTCAACAGGAGTATGTAGGTGTAATGGTCCCGCGCCAGGGCGCGCACCCGGTGGCACACCTCTACACCGTCCAGGCGAGGCATCATCCAGTCCAGGATGGCCAACCGCGGCGCCTTTTCCTCCCGCAGCAGCCGCAAGGCCTCCTCCCCGTCGAAGACCGGCACCGCCTCGTAGCCCCATTTCCCCAGCATATTCTGTAACATGCTCTGGAATATGGGGTTATCTTCGGCTACCAGTACCCGCATGCGCGCGCCGAACTCCTCGGAAACCTCTACCCTTCCACCGGCACTCTGTTCCACAATCGCTCCTGCTACTCCGTATCGGATAGAAACGGCGGAACCTGACCCGCCCCAACCCGCCATCTACGCTGCCAGGCCGGCGCGCTCGGGGGGAGCAGCAGCGTCAGCACGGCCGCCCCGCCCATAAAATCTGTGCTCTGCAGTCCGATCCACCTTCCTCATCGGCGAAAGCGGCTGTTAACCTTAGCTGTTCCGGATTTCTTTTTGGGAACTTTTCCGGCTCGCCGGGACAACTCTGAATGCAAGCCGGACGATGGCAGCCGAACCCAGCGACGACGCCCTGCTGCGCCGCATGGCCGCCGGCGACGAGGAGTCTTTCACCACCCTCTACCGCCGCCACCAGGCCGCCATCTACCGCTTCGCACTGCACATGAGCGGCACCCCGGCCATCGCCGAAGACGTCACCCAGGAGGTTTTCCTCAACCTGATCCGCCGGCCCAACGGCTACGACGGGCGGCGCGGCGCGCTGCTCTCGTACCTCTACGGGATGGCCCGCAACCTGGTACTCCGGTCCCTGGCCTCCCGGCCCGGCGTCCCGCTCGATACCGGCGACCGCCCCGCCGCCGGCGACCTGTTCGAGGACCTCACCCGCCGTCAACTCGCCGCCGCCGTCCGGCGGGCCGTGCTCCGCCTGCCCCCGCGATACCGGGAGGTCGTCGTGCTCTGCGATCTCGAGGAGATGGACTACGCCGAAGCGGCCCAGGTGCTGGGCTGTGCCGTGGGGACCGTGCGCTCGCGCCTGCACCGCGCCCGCGCCCTGCTGGCCGGCAAGCTGCGTCCCCGGCAAGGGAGAGAACATGAACTCTCGGGAGTCTGACGCCTTCGCCACTGGTCGCCTCGCCGAGGCGCTGGCCGCGCTGGCGGCCGAAAGCCCCCGCCAGGCGCCGGATCGCGTCGAGCAGGCGCTCGTCGCCGCCTTCCGCGACGCGCGCCGGGAGCGCTCCACTCCGCGCCGCCTGCCGTGGGGCGCCTGGGCCGCGGCCGCACTGCTCGTGGCGGCCGGAGCGTGGCTGAGTTCTCCCGCGCCCGCGCCTCCCGAGGTTGCCGCGCCGCCGCCCGCTTTTATCCCCCTGCCCGGCGCGCCGCCTCCACCCGTGGGAGACCTCTACATAGCCCGCATCCGGGCCACCCGCGCCGCCCTCATAGCCGCCGGAGTGCCCATGAACATGGAACGCGCCGGGGAACCTGTCCAGGCCGACGTGGTCTTCACCCTAGACGGCACCCCCCGCGCCATACGGATTCTTCAACCAGGAGGTAATTGATGCGACGTCTTCTGTCCCTTAGCCTGATGCTCGCCGCCGCCGCGGCCGCCCAGGACAACATCGTGATAGTCCAGCGCGTCGAACCGCAAGGCGCCGGCGCCGGCATAGCCGTAGCACGACCCGGCATCACCGCTGCGCCGTTCCCCGGCCAGCGCATCGCGGCCGGTTTCGAATTCATAGGCGCCGAGATGGCCGTCAATCCCGTCGTGGGAGCGCCCTACTCCGCCCAGGCCGTTACCGAAACCAACCAGGTGCTGGCCGACGGCAACCGCATCCAACGGAAAGTGACCTCCGCCGTCTACCGCGACAGCGAAGGCCGCACCCGCCGCGAGCAGAGCCTGGCCGGCTTCGGCCCGTTGGCTCCTCCCCAGGACCGCCAGATCATCTTCATCACCGATCCTGTGGCCGGTACCAGCTATGTGCTCGAGCCTGAAACCAAAATTGCCCGCAAATCCATCACCCCCACCGCCGCCGAGCTCCGCCGCAGACTCGAAGAGGCCCGCCAGGCCATCGGGCATGAGGGCGACGCTCAGGCCGCTGTCCAGCTCCGCCGAAGAATCGAGGCCGCTCGCCAGTCGGCCGGCGCCGGCGGAGCGGCCCAGCCGGGCGGGATCGTGCACGAGGAAACGAACGCGGTGCCCATGCCGCCGCACGCCGCCGTCCGGGCGCAGACCTTCAGAACCCTCCTGCCGCCCTCAGCCCGCACGGAATCCCTGGGCCGCCAATGGATCGAGGGCGTGGAGGCCGAAGGCAACCGCGCCGTCACCACCATCCCCGCCGGCCAGATCGGCAACGAGCGGCCCATCGAGATCGTCCACGAGCACTGGTTCTCCCCGGAACTCAAGATCACGGTAATGAGCCGCACCGTCGATCCCCGCATGGGCGAGACCGTCTACCGCCTCACCGGCATCAACCGCTCCGAGCCGCCCCGCCACCTCTTCGAGGTCCCGCCAGACTACACCGTCCAGTAAACAGGGGGCGGCCCTGCGCCGCCCCGCGCCCCGTACTATCCTGGTAAGTCCGGCGCACGGCTCCCACCGTACTGCCGTACGCCCGCACAAAAGACTCATGAACCGACGCCATCTTCTCGCCGGACTCTGCGCCGCCGCCGTCAGCGGGCGCCTCCGGGCCGAAGACCGGCGGCGTAAACCCCGCCCCGTCCCCTTCCGTCCCTACCCGGGCAAGACCCTGGCGCCCATCACCTGCGTCACTCCCGACGACGGCTTCTACCTCCACACGTTCTTCGATGTCTGTCCCTTCAGCCCGTCCCAGCGCTACCTCGCGGTGCTCCGCCTGCCCGTCCAGGACCGCAAGCCCACCTGGGAGGACACCGCCGACGTCTGCGTCATCGATCTCCAGGAACGCACCATCCAGACCGTCTACACCACCTCCGCCTTCGGCATGCAGACCGGCGCTCACGTGCAATGGGGCCGCACCGACCGTTACCTCTACTTCAACGACAAGACCAGAACCGCCGGAGGCCACGCCGGCGCCGTGCGGCTCGAATGGCAGACCGGCAAGACCCGCGAGTACGAAGGCCCCCTCTACCACCTCGCCCCCGACGAATCCGCCGCCATCGGCTTCAACCTGGACCTCATCAACTGGGTGCAGGACGGCTACGGTTGCGTGGTGGCGCCCCAACACCGCCTCCGGCTCCCCGCCGGCGCCGCGCGCGACCAGGGCCTCTGGCATACCGACCTCCGCACCGGCCGCCGCAAACTCCTGGTCAGCCTGGAGCAGATTTTCGAAGCCCTTCCCGATCCCGACACCTACAAGGGCCTCGCCTTCCACCTCTTCCACTCCAAGTACAACTCCACCGGCACCCGCATCTTCCAGGTGGTGCGCGCCCGCGATCCCGAATCGGAGCCGGGCCGCTACCGCTACGGCAACCTGGTCACCTTCAACGCCGACGGTTCCGACATCCGGGTGGCCGTCCACCATACCCTGTGGAGACGCGGCGGGCATCATCCCAACTGGATGCCCAACGGCGAACGCATCCTCATGAATCTCACCCCCAAGGACACCCTGCGCTTCTGCACCTTCCGCTACGACGGCTCCGACCTGCGGGTGCTGAGCGAAACCATCCGGGGCAGCGGCCATCCGGCCTTCGACAAAACCGAACGCTTCATCTTCACCGATACCTACCCCAACGAGCCCACCGCTCCCGGGGACGGCTCCGTCGCCATGCGGCTGATCGATGCCCAGCGCAATGAAGAGAAGCGCGTGGCCACCATCTTCGCGCTGGGGCGGGTGAACCCCGCGGTGCTGCGGCTCGACCCGCACCCCGCCTGGAGCCGCGACGGCCGCAAGTCCTGCTTCAACGGCGCGCCCGAAGGCCGCCGCCAGGTCTTCATCGCCGATCTGTCCAACGTACTGGGATCCACCCTATGAACCGACGCAGATTCCTGGCCGCGGCGGCCGGCGCCGGCGCCGCCCTGCTGGCCCAACGGCCGTCCCGGCCGAACTTCATCGTCATCTACACCGACGACCAGGGCATAGGGGACCTCGGCTGTTACGGCCACCCCGAGGTCCAGACCCCGCACCTAGACCGGCTGGCCGCTTCCGGCGTCCGGTTCACCGACTGGTACACCAACTCGCCGGTCTGCTCACCCTCCCGCGCCTCCGTCATGACCGGCAAGTATCCGCAGCGCACCGGCGTGGTCGCGGTACTCTCCTCCCAGGCTGACTTCAACGTTCCCGGGCTGCGCCGCGGCGAGATCACCCTCCCTGGCGAGTTGAAAAAACTCGGCTACCGCACCGCCGCCATCGGCAAGTGGCACCTCGGCAGCGCCGCCCACAGCCGCCCCATGGCCCAGGGCTTCGACGATTTCTACGGCTTCTACTCCGGCTGGATCGACGGCTTCTCCCACCGCTACTACCGGCAGTCCGGCACCGCCCAGATCTTCCACGACCTCTGGCACAACCACCAGGAGACCTGGGCCGATCCCGAATACTCGACCGAGTTGTTCGGGCGCAAAGCCGCCGAATTCATCGATCGCCAGTCCGCGGCCAACCCGTTCCTGCTCTACCTCGCCTTCGGCGCGCCGCACTACCCCATGATTGCGCCGCGGAAATACCTGGACCGCTTCCCCGCCTCCATGGACCGCGACCGCCGCATGTACCTGGCGATGGTGGCGGCCATCGACGACGCCGTAGGCCGGGTGATGGAGCGCCTGCGCGCCCGCGGCCTGGACCGCAACACCGTCGTCTTCTTCCAGAGCGACAACGGCGCCACCCAGGAGATTCGCGCCCACCACGCCGCCCAACCCTACCGCGGCGGCAGCAACGCGCCCTTCCGCGGTTTCAAGGCCGGGCTGTTTGAAGGCGGCATTCGCATGCCGGCCCTGATGGCCGCTCCCGGCCGCATCGCCGCCGGACAGGTCTGCACCGAACCCGCCATGGCCATGGACGTCCTCCCCACTTTCCTCGAGTGGGCCGGCGCCGCGCCCTCCTCGCCCGTCGACGGACGCAGCGTGGCGTCCATGATCGCGGGCGGCCCATCGCCGCACGACGCCCTTTTCTGGGCCTATGGCAAGCAGTCCGCCGTGCGCCGCGGACCGTGGAAGCTCATCCTCAACCCGCCCAGCGTCCCGGGCGATGAGGTCACCGGCAAGCTCTGGCTCTCCAACCTCGCCGAAGACCCCGGCGAAAAACGCAACTGGAGCGCCGCCAACCCCGCCAAAGTCGCGGAGCTACAGAAACTGCTCGAAGACTGGCGCCGCAAGGTCTCCGGCTGAGCGCACGCCCGCTTCCGAATTGCCGGTTGACTTCGGCCACCGCCACGGGCGATGCCGTCCCGTGCCGCCATAATGGAAGAACGAGACCCATGAACTCCAGACCGCTACCCTCTCGAAGACAGTTGCTCGCGGCCGCGCTGGCCGGCGCCGCCGCTTCGAAGTCCGCCGGCGCCCAGGATGCCTGCGCCGCCGCTACGCCGTCGTCCGGATTCGCCGGAGCAATCGGCAGGACGGCCGCCGATTCCAAGCCCAGCCCGCTCCCCGTCGTCCGCGCGCGGCCAGGCAGCCCCAATTTCATCTACATCGTTCTGGACGATACAGGCTTCTCCGACCTCCACTGCTACGGCTCCGAGGTACAAACCCCCAACCTCGACGCCGTCGCCGCCCGCGGCCTCCTCTACAACAATTTCCACTGCAAGGCCATCTGTTCCCCCAGCCGCGCCTCCCTGCTCACCGGCCGAAACAGCCACGCGGTGGGGATGAAGGAACTGGCCGGCGACGACCAGGGCTATCCGCATTCCAGGGGCCGGGTGACGCCCGCCGCGGCAACCGTCGCCCAGTTGCTTCAAGCAAACGGCTACAGCACCATGGGGGTGGGGAAATGGCACCTGGCACCTCGCAGCGAGATGAAAGCGTCGGGTGCGCGCACTCACTGGCCTCTCCGGAAAGGGTTCGACCGGTGGTACGGCTTCCTCTCCGGCTGGACCGACCAGTACCGCCCCGACCTGGTCGAAGACAATCACCCCATCGAGCGGCCCAACCGCCCGGACTACCACCTCTCCGAAGACCTCATCGATCAATCCCTCAAGATGCTGGGCGATCATCGGGCCGCCGATCCCAACAAGCCCTTCTTCCTCTACCTCGCCTTCGGCGCCACCCACGCCCCCACCCAGGTCCCCAGGCGCTACATCGATAAGTACGTCCCCATCTTCCAAAAGGGCTGGGACCGCATTCGCGAAGAGCGTTACCGCCGGCAACTCGAGCTCGGCATCGTCCCTCCCGGCACGAAACTACCGCCCCGCAACCCGGGCGACCCTGCCTGGAGCGACCTCAGCGACCAGGAGCGTGCCGTCTACGCGCGCTTCATGGCCACCTATGCCGGTTTCCTCGAACATACCGACGAACAAATCGGCCGCCTCCTCCGCTATCTGAACGAGCACGGCATCTTCGACCAGACCGCCATCTTCCTGGTCTCCGATAACGGCGGCGCCCCCGAAGCCGGGCTCAGGGGCAACTTCGCCCGCTCCTACGGCGACCGCATGCCCATCGAAGAGATGCACCGCCGCCTCGACGAGCTGGGAAGCCCTACCACCCAGCCGCTCTATCAGCGCCCCTGGGCCGGGGCATCCAACGCGCCCTTCCGGTTCTACAAGCTCTGGCCCTACGCCGGCGGCGTGCACACTCCCTTCCTCGTTTCGTGGCCCGCGGAGATTCGCAAGCCCGGAATACGGAAGCAGTTTGTGGACATCATCGATATCACCCCCACGGTCCTGGACATCGCCGGCATTGAAGCGCCCTCCAGCTTCGAAGGCGTCTGCCAGATACCGCTCCACGGCAAGAGCATCCGCGCTACCTTCAACAACCCCAACAGCCCGCACCCGCGCGATACCCAGTACTTCGAGCTTTGGGGGAACCGCGCCATCTGGCACAACGGCTGGAAGGCCGTAGGCATCCACACTCCCGGCACCGATTTCGCAACCGACCGCTGGGAGCTCTACAACGTCGAAACCGATTTCTCCGAATCCGTCGACCTGGCCTCGCGCCATCCGGAGAGAGTCAAGGAACTGCAGCAGCTCTGGTGGAGCGAAGCCGCCAAAAACGGCGCGCTCCCCCTGCTCGAAGCGCCGGGAGGCCGCCGCAGAACCTACGACCAGGTAACCGCGCCGCGCCGATGAGCCGCCCTCACCGCACCCGGTTGCCCTCCACCACGGCCGCGCCCTCCGCCACCTCCAGCGCGCCGTCGTAGAGGTTGTCGACGATCATGTTCCCCCGGCCGCCCGTCAACCGCAGCGCCGGGGGAACCCGCGGCCCCGGCCGCAGACTCTCCAGGATGCAGTCGGATACCCGCACCCCCTCCGTGTCCTCCAGCAATATCCCCGCCGTCGCGCCCCGCAGGACCGTAGCGCCGGTGATGTTCATCCGCCGGCAGCGCCGCAGCGCCAGGGCCGCCTCCACCCCCACCGGGTCCTCGATATGGACACCCGTGATGCTCGAATCGCTGCTATCGATAAACTCCAGCGCGTCGCGGCTATCCGGAGCCCCGTAGGCCGGGCTGCGGTCGAACAGGTTCGGCCCCATCACGATTCGGGAACTTCCCTCCACCAGCACGTGATGCCGGTAGCCCTTCCAGAACACGTTATTCGCCACCGTCACGCCGCGCGCGTGCCGCAGGTGCAGGTTCACCGCCACGTCGCTCAGCGCATTGCTGGAGATCGCGATGTAGCCCACCCGCATGGGATCTTCCGCGCTGTGCCCCAAAAGCCGGATGTTGGCCGAATCCTTGGCGTCGTGATTATGCTGCAGCGTGCAGCCCACAATCGCCCCTTCCCGTATGGTGCCCGCGCGCGTGTCCAGCAGCACGTTGGCCGCCGGCGGCCCGTCCGCCGCCATGTTGCTCTCGATATCGCAGGTGCCGATGTGGATGTTGCGGATCTCGCTTTCCCGCACCACCACCCCGCCCCCGCCGTTATAGCTGATATGCGAGCCGGTGATGTTGATCTGGTGCAGGTTCAGCTTCTCCAGCAGCACGCCCGCTCCGCGGTTCTCGTAGATATGGCAATCGGAGATGATGATGTTGCGGTTGCGTCCCGTCAGCCGGATGCCGTGCCGCGCCCGCCGGATCAACAGCCGCGTGAGCGTGGCCTGCATGGTGCCCTCTACCTGCACCCCCACGGCCTCCTCGTGCGCCCCCACGATCTCGAAGCCGTCGAGCAGCGGCATGCGCTCCCGCTCCCACACGTCTTCCCGAAAGCTCCGCGGCGCGGCCGTGCCCTCCGTATGGGTGCCGGTGATCCGGATCGCCGGCCCCGCGCCCGCCATGATCAGCCGTGCGCCGCCCTGCCCGCGGATGGCCACCGGACCCACGCGCTCCAGCCGCACCTCCAAAGGCTTCGTAATCCGGTAGCGCCCCGGCGGCAGCGCCACCTCCCCGGCTCCCGAATCGATGAGCTGCTGGATCGCCTCCGTGGCATCGGCCTGCCCGTCCCGCACCGCTTCGAGCTTGCCGGTCGCCGCCGCACACACCGCCGCCACGGCGGCCGCCAGTAACAGCCTCTTCATCGCCAAACGCACTCTCCTCGAGCCGGGCGGGACCCCTCCGCCGCCCTAAGGCGCCTCGCTCCACTCCGCCAGCATCAAATCGCTGCCGCGCTGGTCAATCAGGGTAAACAAAATCATATCCCCGCCCGGCGAAAGCGCAAAGGCCGAGTCCGCCACGGCGAACGGCTTGTCGATAGAAATCAGCCGCCGCGGCCGCCTCTCCCGGAACCGCAGGAAGAAGATTCCCCCGCCCGGGCCCTTTTCGTCCGGCGCGGCGTAATAGATACCGTCCCGTGCCGGCGCCCAGTAGCCCCAGTATCCCGGCTTCATCTCCGGCACCACCGGCACTTCTTCCCCGCCCTCCACCGGGACGCGGAAAACGCCCGGCACGCTGCGCCCCCGGGCGTAGTACAGCCACCGGCCGTCAAGCGATTCAAAGGCCGCGAAGCCGCCCTTCTGCGTCACCTGCACCGAGGTGCCGCCCTCCACCGGCGCCTTCCACACCTGCCACTCGCCGCTGCGGCTGGAGGCGAAGTAGATCCACTTGCCGTCCCGGCTCCAGCTCGGCACCACGTCCTCCGACGTCTGGCTCGTAACGCGCCGCACCGGCCCGCCCTCGGCCGGAACCCTGTAGATATCCGCCTGGCCCTCGGGCCGCGAATCGAAAGCGATCCACCGCCCGTCGGGCGACCATCGCGGCGTGCCCGTCAGCGGCCCGCCGAAGCGCGTCAACTGCCGGGCATCCCGGCCGTCCGCGCCGGCAACCCAGATCTCGTGGAAGCCCGCGCGGTTCGAGCGGAAGGCCACCCGCTTCCCGTCCGGCGAAAACTGCGGGCTGGAATCGTACTGCGTCGAAGCAATCGCGGTGCGCGGCGCACCGCCCGCCACATCCAGCCGCCAGATGTTGGCGTCCACGAAAAAGTGCGAGTAGGCCATCCGCCGGCCGTCCCGCGAGAACACCGCCTCCGAGGCGCCCTCCCCGATGCCCGGCAGCCGCCGCGGCATGCCGCCCCACAGCGGCGCCACCCACAAATGAAACCCGCCCGTTCGGTTGGAAGAGAACACCAGCCCCCGGCCGTCGGGCGACCACGTCTGGCTGATAATCGAGCGCCCGTCGTGCGTCACCCGGCGCTCCTCCCCGGCCTCCACCGGCCGCACCCACAGCTCCGTGATGCCGCTCGATGGCGAACGCAGAAACGAAATCCACTTGCCGTCCGGGGAGAACGCCGGCCCGCTGTCCCCTACGGCCCCCTCGGGCGGTTCCGTCAGGGGCGCCTTCGCTCCGGTCTCCGGGTCCACCAGAAAAATGCGGAACGGTTCGCCCGCCGCCGCCCGGTCCGCCAGCGCCAGCCAGCGCCCGTCCGGCGACCAGTCGATATGCCGCCCCTCCGCCTCCACGCGCGTCGGATACACCTCCGTCACCGCGCGGTGCACCCCGCCCCCGGAGGGCGACACAAAGACCGCGGTGTCCTGTTTCCCCGTGCGGAGAAACGCAATGCGGCTCCCGTCGGGCGACCACACCGGGCTCACGTCCTCGGAGACGTCCGTGGTCAGCCGGAACAGCTCGCCGCCCTCCACCGGCCGCACGTAAATATCCGCGTTCTCATCCTCGGGCCCGCTCCACACGAACGCAATCTTGCTCCCGTCCGGGGACAGCGCCGGCTGCTTCTCGGCGCCCTGAAACGTCGTGAACGGCGCCGTGCGCACAAGCTGCGAACTCTCGCGCAGCAGCTCCGGCTCCGACCGCGCCCAGAAGAAAGTCAGCAGCGCCACCGGCGCCAGCACCGGCACCGCCGCCACCGCCGCCAGCGACGCCTTGCGGTGCCGCTGGAGAAACTTCTCCGTGCGGTAGACCAGCGTGTCGCGCCGCGCCCGCACCGGCCGGCCCTCCAGGTACCGGCCCAGGTCCTCGGCAAGCTCCGCGGCCGAGCGGTAGCGCCGCTCCGGCTCCTTCCGCATGGCCATCAGGACGATGTTGTCCAGGTCGCCTTCGAGCGACCGCCGCAGCTTCTCCGGCGCCATGCCGCGCGCCTCTCCCACCTGCGCCGGCGTCACCATCTCGCGCGTGCCTGTCTGCGGCCGGGTGATCTCCTCCACCCGCTTCACCGCCGTCGAGGGCTTCTCCGGCTCCACCTCGCAGATGGCCTGCGCCATCTCGTGCGGCGCGCGGCTGCGCAGCCGGTAAGGGCGATGCCCCGTCAGCAACTCATAGAGCAGCACCCCCAGGGAATAGACGTCGGTGGCCTCCGAAACCGCCGTGCCCCGCACCTGCTCCGGGCTGGCGTACTCCGGGGTCATCAGGCGCTGCACCGTCAGGGTGCGATCCGCCGCGGTCCACCCTTCCGGGTCCATCACCTTGGCGATGCCGAAATCCAGCAGCTTGGGCGTCCCGTCCGCCGAAACCAGGATGTTCCCCGGCTTGATGTCCCGGTGTACGATGCCCTGCCTGTGCGCGCGCTCCACCGCCGCGCAGACCGTGCGAAACAGCTCCACCCGCTCCCGGATCGTCAGCCGCCGCTCGTCGCAGTAGCGGTCGATGGCCGGCCCGTCGATGTACTCCATGACGAAGTACGGCACGCCGTCCCCGGTCGTACCGCCGTCCAGCAGCCGCGCAATGTTGGGATGATCCAGGCTGGCCAGAATCTGGCTCTCGTTGCGGAAACGCCGCAGGATGAACTCGTAGTCCATCCCGCGCTTGATCACCTTGATGGCCACCTGGCGCCGGGAGGCATCGTCGGCGCGCACCCCCAGGTATACCCGCGCCATCCCGCCTTCTCCGATCTCCCGCAGGATGCGGTACGGCCCCACGCGCCGGCCTTCCTGCTGCTCCGGCCCCTCGCCGTTCCCCAGCACCGGCGCCTCCAGCAGGTCGCCCGAAGCTTCGTAGGATTCCGCCAGCGACCGTACCTCGCGGTACAGCTCCGCGTCGCCGCAGCAAGCGGTTTCCAGCCACGCATCGCGCTCCGTTGCGGCGCGCTCCAGGCAGGCTTCCAGCAGTTCTTTGATCTTCTGCCAGCGCTCAGGCGCCACCGGCGGCCCTCCCGCTCAAGTCGCGATAGAGCCACGCCTTGGCCGCCGTCCAGTCCCGCTTGACCGTGGCCGGCGAGATGCACAGCACCTCGGCGGTCTCTTCAATGGAAAGCCCGGCGAAAAAGCGCAGCTCCACAATACGGCTCTGCTGCGGGTCCATTTTGGCCAGGGCGTCCAGCGCGTCGTCGAGCGCCACCAGGTCGAGCGGGCGCTGCCGCGGCGTCTCCACCACGTCCTCCAGCGAGAGCTTCACGGCGTTGGCGCCGCGCTTGGCGGCCATCCGCCCGCGCGCGTGGTCCACCAGGATGCGGCGAATCAGTTGCGCCGCCACGCCGAAAAAGTGCGCCCGGTTCTGCCACTCCACGTTGCGCTGGTCCACCAGCCGCAGAAAGGCCTCGTGCACCAGGGCCGTGGCTTGCAGCGTGTGGCCCGGCCGTTCGCGCCGCAGATAACGCCCCGCCAGCCGCTTCAGCTCCCCGTAGACCAACGGTGTCAGGCGTTCGAGCGCACCACGGTCTCCCTTGCTCCAACTCGCCAGAAGTTGGGTCACACCTTCTTGTGCGGAATCCACCCGTTTTGGCCCTCCAGCGATTATATCCGACGAGCTTTTTTGTCCCCAAGTTCCGCGTAATAATTTGGACAAGGTGCTACTCCGCGAAGGAGGGGACGCACATGCAACGCGTGTTACGGAAGACGGCGCTCCTGTTGGCGGTACTGGTGGTCGTCGCGGCAGCCGTGGTCGCGGCTTACTTCGGGATCCTCAAGCCGGCGCGCGCCGCCCCTCCCGACGTCCGGGTGGCCATGACGCCCGAACGCATCGCCCGCGGGCGGTACCTGTACACCCTGGCCGATTGCGACGGCTGCCACTCCCCCCGCGATTTCACACGTTTTGCCGCCCCGGTCGTCGACTCCGCGCGTGGCAGCGGCTTCGTCTTCCCTCCCGACATGGGGTTCCCCGGCGTCGTCGTCGGTTCCAATATCACTCCCGACCCCGAAACCGGCCTGGGCCACTGGACCGACGGCGAAAAAATCCGCGCCATCCGCGACGGCATCGGCCGCGACGGCCGCGCCCTCTTCCCCCTCATGCCCTACCCTGCGCTCCGCCAAATGAGCGACCAGGATGTCGAAAGCCTGGTGGCCTACCTGAACACCCTGCCGCCCATCCGCAACCCGCTGCCCCGCACCCGCCTCGACTTTCCCGCCTCCATCCTCATCCGCACCGAACCGCGGCCTGCCGGCGCCGTCCCTCACCCCGATACCAAGGACCCTGTCGCCTACGGCCGCTATCTGGCCACCCTGGGCGGCTGCGCCCAGTGCCACACCCCCGGCCAGCACGGCCGCATGGACCAGGAGATGCTCTTTGCCGGCGGCCTGGAGTTCCGCATGAACGGCGCCGTAGTCGTCAGTTCCAACATCACTCCCTGCCCGAAATCCGGCATCGGCCAATGGACCGAGGAAGATTTCATCGCCCGCTTCCACGACTACCGCCCCTATCTGGAAGGCAAATCCCCACCCGTCGGCCCGGAGGGTTTCACCCTGATGCCCTGGCTCAACCTCGCCCGCCTCCCCGCCGAAGACCTCAAGGCCATGTACGCCTATCTCCGCACCCAACAACCCATTCTCAACCGCGTGGAAGTGCGGCCGGCGCGGTAGTGGAGCGGGCTTCGGCCGCTGATCAGAGCCAGGGCTACGTTGCCGTCCGAGAGAATTTGCCTGACGACATACAAATAGTGTCAGTCCGGTAAACTGAGGCGGAGGCCGCACTTATGCAGCAACAAGGACGGGGACTTGTCATTGTTCTAGCTCTTGGCATTTTCTCGACCTTGGGCTCGGCTGGTCCAGCCGGGTTTCGGTCGCTGGCTGCGCTGTCGAAGCAGGCGGATGCGATCGTGGTCGGAAGTGCAAGGCATGCTACGACAGCGGCACCGGGCCTCTCCATCACGATCGAGATTCTGAGAGTGCTGAAAGGGGCGCCAGTTGCGGGTGAGCAACTCCAGGGCATATGGACGCCTGCTGGTAGCTCAGTTCCACCGGCGACACCAGCGGCGTCGTGTCCAGCCGCCGGGCAGTAGCCTCTGCGGGAAACCAGCTCAGTTCCACCGGCGACACCCAGCGGCGTCGTGTCCAGCCGCCGGGCAGTAGCCTCTGCGGGCAAACCAGCTCAGTTCCACCGGCGACACCCAGCGGCGTCGTGGGCGTTTGGTTCCTTCAGGCGGGAGATAGCGGCCAGTGGGAGATCCTGCCGCCGATGACAGGGGATGTGCCGTTCACGATGACGTATCTGCCGGTCCTGGCCGATCCTCCGAGTGGAGTATATTCAGTTTTGCCGGGAATGGACCCGTTCGATAAAGTGAATTGTGAAATGGCTTCGGCGCTGCTGCTTTCTGGCGGCAAGTCGCAGCTAGCAAGCTTTGTGACTAGCGGTGCCGTTGATAATCCCACGTCAATAGTGGCGCGGAAGGCGTGGGCCGAAATCGCTACTTCGGCGACGCCGTCCCTGCGCGCTCTGGGCTTCCATGCGCTTATCCGGGCCGGTGACGCGTCATCGCTAGCACGTCTTGCATCCGAGACGAATGTCTTGGCCGAGGCCGCGAGACAGCCGCCTTTGGCAGCTTCAGTCTGCGATTTTCGTAATCCAGAGGAAGCAGCAATACTTGCACTCGGCGACCTCATGAAAGCGGGCATGCCAGCACAGTTGAGAAAGTGCGCTGCACACTCGCTTCGAGCCATGCACACCCGGAAGGCGTTGCCACTCCTGGCGACGCTCTTGGACTCAGAGTCCGCTGACCTCCGATACGAGGGAGTCGTAGGCCTCGCCGCGTTTGCAAAATGCTCTCCCGATGGAGACTGCCGGTAACCTCCCGAGCATGGGATTCGCACAGCCGACCAGCAAGGGTACATTCACGACTGAGGACACTCTGCGGCACTTGCCTACATTGCCGGCGTTCCATCGGGATGAGAAACGATACGTGAGCTTCTGGAAGTCCTGGTGGGGAGTCCATCAGGTAGAGCTATCACGGTGAAAAGGGCATCCCTCACAAGGGCACCGCGTGCTTCTTCACATACTCCTCCACCGCCGCCGTCCCCGGCCCGATGTAGTGGAACGCCTCGGCGTATTCCAGCCCGTGCTGCCGCCCCGTCTCCCGGTCGCGCGCCAGCACGAACTCCCGGATGTAGTTGCGGTTGGCCGTGCGGTCGTCGTTCCCGAGCAGCGGCAACCGCAGCCCGCGTTCCGCCAGTTGCCTCCTGAACCGCGCCCCGGTTTCCCCCGCCGGACCCTGCGCCCGATTCGTCAGGTTGGCGTCGATCTTGCGCTCCACGTAGGGCCCTATATCCACCACCCGGTTCACCCGTTGCGGCCCGCGCGCGAAGTAATACTTCTCCCGCACGCTCTTGGGCTGTAACCCCGCGGCGATCTGCTCCGGGTAGTCTTTATCCATGCCGGCCATCCAGCAGGCGGCCTCCGCACAGGCGGCCGTCACGTAGTGGTCCGGATTCTCCTCGTACTCTCCCCACGGGTCGTAGCCCACGATCGTGTCCACCCGCAGCAGCCGGAACAGCAGGATGAAACGGGAGCGCAGTTCCGGCCGCGAGATCCCGTCCATCTGGTGGTTCCCGTAATTCAGGCGGAAGACCTGTTTGAACCCCATCACCCGCGCCAGTTCATCCACGTCCCGCTCGTTGTTGAGGGCGGTCTCCGCGATGGTGCCGCGCCCCGCCATATCGTCGTTGGTCACATTGATGAGGTAGCCGGTATAGCCTTCGTCGAGCAGCTTCGCCACGGTTCCGCCGGCAAACAGCGGAATATCGTCGGCGTGCGGCTGAATGGCGGCCAGCACTTTACCCGCGTGCGGTTTCCCCCGCGCCGCCCGTTCAATCGTCACCTCGCCGGCGCCGGCCGCCGCCAGTGCCGCCGCCGATCCGAGAAACGTGCGTCTGTCCATCGCGCCAAGCATATACCATCCCGCGCCGGTTTCGGCGGGGCTGCCTGCAGCGGCTCCTGTCGATGATATGCCGTGGCACTTCAGTTACGAGTACCATAGAACGGCAGGACCAGAGAGGTTGCACATGAAGAAACCCGAGAGTTACGCCAGCGTCTGGGACGCGATTGCGGACACGCCCGAGCAGGCCGCCAACTTGCGGGCGCGGGCCGAACTGATGCGGCAGATCGCAGCTATCGTAAAGAAGCACGGGTGGACTCAGGTCGAAGCCGCGCAACACTGCGGGGTCACCCAGCCGCGGATCAACGATCTGCTCCGCGGCCGCGTGTCCCGTTTCTCACTGGACGCGCTGGTGAACATCGCCACCGCGCTGGGCTGCCGCGTGCGAGTCAATCTCGAAGCGGCCTGATCCCCGCCCCCCCGGAGTCACAACTCCCGCACCGCTATTTCTCCCGTCTTTCCAACGCCCGCGCCCTCCCTGGTGCCGTACGGGCCCCTGCCGGCAGGTATCCTGGTGCGAGGCCTCCGGCCCGATTTCTACGGGGACGGCCCGAGGTCCGAACATTTTTCCCGAACAAACCCATTTTTCGAAGCTAAACCATGAACCCTGAATCACTTGCCCGCGACAAAACGAACCCATATGCGGCCCCTTTGCCGCCGGGCAGCGCCCCGCGCCCTTGTGGTAAAACGGGAGCGTCCATGAGATTCGCCCTGCTCTTCGTCTCGATCGCCGCCTGGGCGCAGTCGTCGCTCGACGTCACCCCCGGTCTCGCCGGCATGGTCGACCGCTACCTCACCACCATCGCCCGCCAGCAATGGGAGGCCCGCAACGCGCGCGTCGCCGCCTTCCGCACCCCCGCCGAAGTGAAGGAACGGCAGGACTACATCCGCCGCACCATGCTGGCCCAGATCGGCGGCTTGCCCGAACGAACCCCTCTCGACCCGCGGGTCACCGGCAGGCTCGATCGCCCCGGCTACCGCATCGAGAAGGTCGTCTTCGAAAGCCAGCCGCGCTACTACGTCACCGCCAACCTCTACATCCCCACCACCGGCACCCCGCCCTACCCCGCGGTCCTGGGCACCGCCGGCCACACCCCCGACGGCAAGGCCGCCGACCTCTACCAGCGCGCCTGGATCGGCCTCGTCAAACGCGGCTTCGTCGTGCTGGCCTACGACCCGCCCGGCCAGGGCGAGCGCCTCGAATACTTCGATCCCGCCACCGGAAAATCCACCATCGGCGCCGGCTCCACCAGCCAGCACATCATGGCCGGCATCCAGTGCCTGCTCACCGGCACCAACATGGCCCGCTACATGATCTGGGACGGCATCCGGGCTTTCGACTACCTGCTCACCCGCAAGGAGGTCGATCCCAGCCGCATCGCCGTGGCGGGCAACTCCGGCGGCGGCACCCAGGCCGCCTACCTGGCCGTCTTCGAACCCCGCCTGGCCGCCGCGGCCCCTTCCTGCTACATCACCTCCTGGGAGAAGCTCTGGCCCAACCGCGGCCCCCAGGACGCCGAACAGGTCTTCGTCAACTTCCTCCGCGACGGTCTCGACTTCCCCGACTTCCTCATCGCCTTCGCCCCCCGCCCCATCCTCATGGCCACCGCCATACAGGACTACTTCCCCATCGACGGCGCGCGCGCCACCTACGCCCAGGCCCGCCGCATCTTCGAGATCCTCGGCGCCGGCGACCGCGCCGGTTTCTTCGAGTTCGACGACACCCACGGCTGGTCCCAGCCCCGCCGCGAGGCCACCTACCGCTGGTTCGCCCGCTGGCTCCAGGACCGCGAAGACGACGGCGCCGAACCGGCCTTCGACGTCGAACCCGTCCAGACCCTCAACGTCACCGAAACCGGCCAGGTCGGCACCACCTTCCCCAACGCCCGCACCACCCAGGCCATCAACGCCGAACTCGCCGAAGCCATCTACCCGCGCCGCGCCGCCTCCTCCGGCAAGAACATCGCCGAGCTCATCCGCAACCGCCTCGTGGTCCCCTCCACCCGTCGCATCCCCGCCTGGGACACCCGCGGAACCATCGAGCGCCCCGGCTACCTCATCGAAAAAATCGAAATGCAGCCCGAGCTGGGCATCACACTGCCAGCCCTCCTCTTCACCCCCGAAGGCGGTCCCTCGCGCAAGCCGGCCGTGCTCTGGCTGGACTCCGCGGGCAAGGCCGCCGAAGCCGGTGAAGGCGGCGCCATTGAAAAACTCGTTCGTGCCGGCAACATGGTTCTCGCCTTCGACCCCCGCGGCATCGGCGAAAGCGCGCCGCCCCGCGGCCCGCGCGACTACTACAACCTGGTCCAGCGCGCCCATCTCACCGGCCGCACCCTGGCAGGCATGCAGACCGGCGATGCCTTGCGGGCCTTCGACTTTCTCTATAGCCGCCACGGCATCGACCCCCGCCGCATCGCCATCATCGGCAAAGGCAATGCCGGGGTGGTAGCGCTCTATGCTGCGGCGCTCGAGCCGCGCATCTCGCGCATCGCCTGCCACAACACGCCCGCGTCCTACATGGAAATCGTGCGCGCGAAAATGCACCAGGGCATCACCGATATCGTGGTGCCGGGCGTGCTCCACGATTTCGATCTCCCGGACGTTGCCGCCTCGCTGGCGCCGCGCCCCGTCTGGAAGATCTCGGAGCCCGACCCCGACTTCGCCGCCTGGCTGAACCGCTAGCGCGCGCCTGGGCTACCATGAGTGTTTCGATCACCCGGAGGTGTCCATGTCACAACCTTTGAGCCGCCGCCGCTGGATGGCCGGCCTGGCAGGCACGGCCGCGCTGGCGGCCCCTTCCCAAGCGCCCGCGCGGCGCTTCTCCATCTGCGCTTTCTCCAAGCATTTCCATTGGGCCGCCGTGCCCGAGGCTGCCGAGATCTGCGCCCGGCTCGGCTACGACGGCGTCGATCTCACCCTGCGGAAGGGCGGCCACGTGCTCCCCGAGCGCGTCGCCGACGACCTGCCCAAGGCCGTCGAAGCCGTCCGTAAAGCCGGCCTCAAGGTCCCCATGGTGACCACCGACATCGTGGACGCCGATTCGCCCCACGCCGAAACCATCCTCAAGACGCTCGCGGCCCTCGATATCCAGCACTATCGCTGGGGCAGCTTCCGCTACGACCGCCGCGGCCCCATCCCGGAGCAGCTCGAATCCTTCAAGCCCCGCGTGCGCGACCTGGCCGCGCTCAACAAGCAGTACGGCGTCTGCGCCATGTACCATACCCACTCCGGCATCGGATACGTGGGCGCCTGCATGTGGGACCTCTGGCTACTGCTCAAGGATCACGACCCGCGCCTGGTCTCGGCCAACTACGACATCGGCCACGCCACCGTTGAAGGCGGCTATGGCGGCTGGACCCATACCTCGCGCCTGCTCATGCCCCACATCCAGGGCGTCGCCGTGAAGGATTTCCGCTGGCGGCAGGACGAGCGCGGGCGCTGGCGTCCCGGCTGGTGCGCCCTCGGCCAGGGCATGGTCAACTTCCGCCAGTTCTTCGGCATGCTCAAGGAAGCCGGATTCGCCGGGCCCTTGCAGCTTCACATGGAGTATCCCGAACTCGGCGGCGCCGATACAGGCCAGCGCACCTTTACCATCCCCAAGGAAAAGCTGCTCGCCATCATGCAGCGCGATGTCGATACCCTGAAATCGCTGCTGCGCGAAGCGGGCATGCTGTAGGCGGGACTTCCATCAGATCAGCATGTGGCGGCCGGTCCGCGGCCGGCCTTCCACGTGCTCGCGCCACATAACGAGCGCCTGCACCGCGAAGCCCGTCGACACAGGGTTGACGTAGGGCAGCCACTCCCGGCCCTTGCGGCCGAACCAGAAGCCGCCGTCGATCCGCGGGTCCGGCTCCCGGCACTCGAACTCGGCCAGGCGCCCGGCCTCCCAGCGCGCGGCTTCTGCGTCCAGCGGCAGCACCCCGTTCCAGTCCGCGAACAGCCGCGCCCGCAGCAGTTGGGCATAGACGTCCGAGCGCTCGAACTCCGGCGAGATCTCCCGCAGCCAGCGCGCCAGCCGCTCGATGCCCTCGCGCGTGGCCGCGGCGCAGCGGGGCTCATTCGCGCAGGGCAGCATGCCTTCCAGAAAGTAAGCGTAGGCATGCAGCCGGTCCATCACCTTGAGGCGGTCGGGATGGCCTGGAAGGAAGCCCGCGTGGCCGGCGAGCGACGCTTCGAGCACCCGCCGGTAAGCCTCTTCGAGATCGCTCTCGCCCGCGGCTTCCGCCACCTCGCGCCACGCCATGGCGGACTTGAGCTGGTAGCAGCCCGTCGAGCGCGACCACCTTTCATCGCGCGGCACGGGGCGCTTCTCCGGCAACGCCAGCACGGGATGGAACTCGCACTCCCCGGCGCGGAAATCGCGCAGCATGGCGCGGCAGCAGCGCCGCGCCGCTTCAAGAAACTCCTCCTCGCCCGCGGCGCGCCAGGCGGCCAGCAACCCCCGCGCGATGATCCCGCAATCGAAGAAGTAGGCCAGGCGCCCCGTGCAGTTCGCGCCGTGCTCGTAGGGGATCGTATCCAGCGCGTCATCCCAGGCGGTGCGTGCCAGGTAGCGCGCCATCTCGAGGGCGCGCTCCAGGTAAGCCGCCTCCCCGGTGACCTCGTGCAGGTAGGCCAGGGTGCTTACCGCGTAGCCCGTGATCTCGGTCGAGACCGGGAGGTTGCGGCGCGTGTCCGTGCGGTAGTACCGGGCGACGCCGCCCGAAGCTTCCTGAATGCCCGAATGCAGAAACCAGCGTCCCGCGCGGTGTACGAAGGAGAGCAAGGATGGGACCTCAGCGACTGGATTTTGAAGCCCGTATTGTAGCAGGGTGCGCCTCCGGCACCCGCATCAGGCGGCACAGCAGGAAGAAGACCGCCACCCCCAGCGGGATCGAGACGGCCACGTCGGCCAGGTGAGCGCCGCGCCCCCCGCCGAGCCACCCGTGGATAGCGCGGCTCGATGCCGCGCAGGCGGCGCCCATCACCGCGGCTGCCGCCAGAATGCGTGCGGCGCTCGAGGCCAGCGCGCGGCCGTGGATGCCGCCCGTGCGGGCGCGCAGCGCAAGGGCCAGCACCGCCGCCCCGGCCAGCGCCGCCAGCGAGGTGGCCAGTGCCAGTCCGGCGTGCCCCATCCCCGCCCAGCGGGTCAGCGCCAAGGCCGCCGCCAGGTTCAGCGCAACCCCCACCACGCTCGCCATCATGGGGGTGCGGGCATCGCCCAGCGCGTAGAAGGCCGGGGCCAGCAGCTTGATCGCCGCGTACCCCGCCAGCCCCACCGCATACCCCGCCAGCGCCGCCGCGGTCTGGTCCGTGTCCCAGGCGGTGAAGCGTCCCGATTCGTAGACCGCCCCGATCATGCTCCGCCCCAGCACCGCGAGGCCCACCGAGGACGGCACCGCCAGCAGCAGCGACATTCCGAGCGAGCGCGCCAGCGTTCCCCGGAACTCCTCCATGCGCCCCGCGGCCGCGCTGCGCGAGATGGCCGGCAGCGTGGCGGAGGCGATCGCCACGCCGAACAGCCCCAGCGGCAGTTGCATGAAGCGGAAGGCGTAGCCCAGCCAGCTCACAGGCCCGTCGATCACCTGGCCCGCGGCGTCGGTGAGCGACGAGGCGAGATGCGTGTTCACCACGACGTTGATCTGCACCGCCGCGCCGCCCACAATCGCGGGCGCCATCAGGACGGCCACCTCGCGCAACCCCGGGTGCCGGGGATTCCACTGCGGGCGGAAGCGGAAACCGGCGCGCCACACGGCGGGCAGTTGCCACACGAGTTGCAGCATGCCGCCCAGCACCACCCCCACGCTCATCGAGACGATCAGGTCGATACCCAGCGCGCGCCCCACCGTGAAGCCCAGCCCCAGCCCGAAGGCCACCGAGCCGACGTTGAACCAGGCCGAAGCCAGCGCCGGCACGCCGAAGCTCCCGCTGGCATTTAAGACTCCCATGGCCTGTGCCGCCAGCGCCACCAGTAATAGGAACGGGAACATCACGCGCGTCAGGGTAACGGCCAGCTCGGCCTTGCCCGGCACCTGCGCAAAGCCCGGCCCCAACAGCATCACCAGTTGCGGCGCGAAGAAGATGCCGGCAAGAGAGATGCCGCCCGCGCAGAGGATAGTGGCGCTGGCCACCAGGTTGGAGAGTTCCGCCGCCGCGCGCTTCTCCTTCGCCAGGTAGCGGGTGAAGACCGGAACGAAGGCGGAGGATAGCGCGCCTTCAGCGAACAGGTCGCGCGTCAGGTTGGGGATGCGGAAGGCCAGCAGGAAGGCGTCGTAGGCCTGGCTGGCGCCGAAGAAGCGCGCCATCACCATCTCCCGGACGAGACCCGTAATACGGCTGGCCGCCACCGCGGCCGAGATGGCGCCGGCCGAGCGTGCGATACGGCGGTCCACTAGTCCACGCGCCGCACTTCCACCTGCCGGTAGATCTCTTTGGCCTCTTCCAGGGTGGCGAAACGCATGCCGGGCAGGCGCGCGGAGGCGGTTCCCGCGGCCACGCCCCAGCGAACGGCGTCGGCGGGATCGCCGTCGCGCCTGATGGCCCAGGTGTAGGCGGCGGCCAGCGCATCGCCCGAACCGATGGGGCAGACCGCATCCACGCGCGGCGGCAGCGCCTCGATCATGCCGCCGGCAAAGGCGCCCACCGCGCCGCGGCTGCCGAGCGAGAGCACCACGGATTCAACGCCCATGGCGCGGATGCGCCGCGCAGCTTCGAGGAAATGGGTGCGGGTGAGCAGCGCGCGGTTGAGCAGCCGTTCGGCCTCCTGCTGGTTGGGCGTCACCACCGTGGCGCCGGCTTCGATGCCCTGGCGCAGCGCATCGCCGTCGGCATCCACCAGGGTGTTGACCCCCATGCCCCGCGCGATGCCTACCAGCTTGGCGTAGAATCCCGCGGGCACTCCCGGAGGCAGGCTGCCGCCCATAATCAGC
>JAWLGN010000374.1:4275-4657 GCA_041685075.1 Bryobacteraceae bacterium | reverse complement strand
TCACCGGAGCCGGAGGGGCTCGTGTCATTCAGTTCGCGCTGAAGTTGCTGTTCTAAATCCTCCACGCGTAGTTCAGGCAACAGGGCGAGAGCCACGTTCCGTGGCTCTCGCCCATCCGCGGCAATCTCCGGCCGCGGCACCGCGGCCATCGCCAATTCTCTTGAAGTCGCGTCTCTACCCGGGCCCCACCTATCGCTCGCTCGCTCCTCCGAAAAGCTACTGAGCCGCGCGCGGCAGCAAGCCACCATGTCCCGGGGGGACTCCATCCAGCGCGCCGGTGCTATAGGGCGGGCGGCCCGGAGTGGAGCTAGAACCCCCGCGCAGCCTGGGAGGCAGTCCCCCAACACAGGACATCAGTCGATCCCGAGGGTTTCGAGAATGG
>JAWLGN010000374.1:0-4265 GCA_041685075.1 Bryobacteraceae bacterium | reverse complement strand
TCAGCTCCGCCGGCCGCTCCTGCTCGTCGAAGGCTTGCAACAGGGCCAGTTTGGCGATGGCGTAACGCTCCGCCTGAACCAGCGCACGGCCATGTCGTGCTTCCCAGGAGGCCGCCGCGCGCTCGGGCAGAACCACCGCCATCGTCCTTGACAGGCGGCTGCCGCTCGCCACGTCGAACACGTACTCGGTGCCGGACCCTTCCCTGCCCCTGCTCTCGCGCCGGCCGCGAAACACGTACTGATACGCATAGCCGCTCTCCGCGGAGTAGGTCTTCAAACGAGGCACCGCGGGAGCGCCCTTCAAGGGCTCGGGGTTGCGGCGAAAGAACCGGCCGAACATGGCTTTGGATGGTATCGCCCAAGCTCGCGTGCGTCTCTCCACACACGCGAAGCCCAAGCCATTGACAAGCATACCAACCCGGGGCACAATGGGGGTGGAGCCACTTAGTGATGGCTCCGACAGTTTCCTGGCCGGGCATGTCCCGGGCAGGAACGACCCACCACAGCCGGCCGAGAGGCTGGCAAGGAGGTGCCGGATGGAACCGGGCCAGGACCAGGGCGACGCCGCCCTTCCTGAGCGGGCACAGATAGGGTCGTGACCGATCGGATTGACGCGTGATGGCGTCCGCGCTTTTGACGCAAATCGATGATCGGCAACACGGCGCTTGGGCCCGTTGCGGAAGAGCGGGGTCGCCCTTTTCGTTTGCGTTTCCATTCCCTTTCATTCCCCACCAGCAAGTGATCCCGTGTACACTGAGATGAGTCGTACTTCCTTCTTATGACACCTGCAGCCCCACGGGAGCTTGTCAGCGCCCACAGCCCGGATTCCGACGACGCGTTTATGTTCTACGGCCTCGCTACCAGGAAGGTGCGGTCGCCGCTGGTGAGTTTTCGCCACGTCCTTGAAGACATCGAATCCCTCAACCGAAAAGCCGCCGAGGGACTCTATGAACTAACCGCCATCTCCTACCACGCCTATCCCTACGTGGCCGACAAGTACGTCATGATGGCCTACGGTTCGAGCATCGGCGACGGCTACGGCCCCATGGTGGTCTCCACCCGTCCCATGGAGCCCGATGAGCTGAAGGGCCGGCGCATCGCCGTGCCCGGCCGAATGACCACCGCGTGGCTGGCGCTGAAGCTCTTCCAGCCGGATTTCGAAGAGGTTGTGACGCCCTTCGACAAAATCCTCGACGCCGTCAGGGAGCGCTCCGCCGATGCCGGTCTGATCATCCACGAGGCCCAGCTCACCTACGAGCGTGAAGGATTCCATCGCGTGGTGGATATGGGCAAGTGGTGGAAGGCGGCCCACGGGCTGCCGCTGCCCCTGGGCGGCAACGCGCTGCTGCGCTCGCTGCCCGAGGAGATCCGCCGCGAGTGCTGCCGCCTGATGCGCGACAGTATCCAGTACGCCCTGGATAACCACGACGAGGCGCTGGCCTACGCTCTCCAGTTCGCCCGCGACATGGACAGCCGTCTGGCCGACAAGTTCGTGGGGATGTACGTCAACCATTACACCCTGGACGCCGGCGAGATCGTCCCCGCCGCCGTCCAGAAACTGCTCGACCTGGGCCACGAGGCGGGCCTCATCCCCCATCGCACCCAGGTGGAATTCGTGCGCTGAGCCGCCTGGAGGTAACCGCCGACTCGCGAATGCCGTTACAGTATAGGTATGCTCGCGATTCGATGCATTCTTCTGGCTTTGCCAGCCGTTGCACTGCTTTCGGCGCAGGACGTGCGTCCTAAAGACGTCCGTGAGGCCGCCCGAGGCGGAGCTAACGCCCTGCCCAAGCTCGAGGAGTTCTTGAAGAACCCCGAACTCGAAGTCCGTCTGGAGGCGGTCAAGCAAATTGTCGAGATCGGCGGTCCCCGCAGCCTCGACCCGCTCATCGCCGCCACCCAGGACAACGACCCCGAGGTGCAGGTGCGCGCCACCGACGGGCTGGTCAACTTCTATCTTCCCGGTTACGTCCGCACCGGCTTCGGCTCCTCGCTGCGCCGCGTGGGCGGAACCATCAAGGGCAAGTTCACCGACACCAACACCCAGGTGATCGATCCCTTCGTCCAGGTGCGCCCGGAGGTCATCCAGGCGCTCGGCAAACTGGTTCGCGGCGGAGGCAACCTCGACGCGCGCGCCAACGCCGCCCGAGCCATCGGCATCCTGCGCGGCCAGGCGGCCCTGCCCGACATCTACGGGGCGCTCTACTCGAAGGACAGCAACGTCATCTACGAGTGCCTCGTCGCCATCCAGAAAATCCGGGATCGCTCGGCCGCCCCGCGCATCGCTTTCCTCATGCGCGATTTCGATCCCAAGGTGCAGATCGCGGTGATCGAAACCTCCGGCCTGCTGCAAAACAACGAGGCGCTGCCCGGCCTGACCGAGGTGCTCCAGCGCACGCGCAACAAGAAGGTGCGCCGCGCCGCCCTCACCGCCATCGCCATGCTCCCGGAGCCGGAGAACCGCACCTACTACGCGCGCTATATCAACGACAGCGATGAAGACATGCGCGCCGCCGCGGCCGAGGGCTATGCCCGGCTCAAGGACCCGGCCGATCTTCCCGCCATCGAAAAGAAATGGGAGGAGGAAAAGAAGACTCCGGCGCGGCTCTCCCTGGCCTTCGCCATGGTCTCGTTGGGGAAGAACGAACTCAGCGAGTTCAGCCCGTTGCAGTACCTGATCAACACCCTCAACTCCACGTCATGGCGCAACGTGGCCTATCCGTTCCTGGTGGAACTGGCCCGGGAGCCGGCGGTCCGCAAGTCGCTCCACCAGCCCATGCTCTCGGGAACCAAGGATGAGAAGATCTATCTGGCGCGCGTGCTGGCGCGCAGCGGAGACGAGGAGGCTATCCCCTACCTCGAACGGCTGAGCCGCGACACGGACACGGAGGTAGCGGCGGAAGGATTGCGGGCTTTGCGAACCCTGCAAGCCCGGCAGAGAAGCTGAGTACGGGGCGGCGCCATGCGCCGCCTCGCGCACACGAGAACGGACTACTTTTTCCGCTGCTTCTGCTGGCCGACGCGAACCTTGTGGTGTTGCTGCTTGGCTTCCTGGAAGGCCTTATGATCGTGCCGCGCGACGGCATCCGCCAGGTACGCATCCACGTCGGCACCCTTGGGAAGGAGCGCCATGAGGGTGAAACTCTCTTTGCAGACCGGGCAGAAGGGCCGGAACCGCTTTACGTTCGGAATTGCCATACTTTTCGATTTTACCAGAGCGGCGTAGAATTGAGACCGGAAAAAGGAGCACTGCCATGCCCGAAATCGCCTGGGAAATCGCCTCCGGGAAGACCCTCAAACTGATGACGGGCGATATCACCAAAGTCCCCGCCGACGCGGTGGTCAATGCCGCCAATTCGGCTCTGGCGGGCGGCGGGGGCGTCGACGGCGCCATCCATCGCGCCGGGGGACCCGCCATCATGGCCGAACTCGACGGCATCCGCAAGCAGGTGGGGCGCTGCCCTCCCGGGAGCGCCGTGGCTACCGGGGCGGGACGCCTGCCGGCTCGCTATGTCTTTCACTCCGTCGGACCCGTCTACCGCGACGGCAGGCATGGAGAACCCGAGTTGCTGGCCGCCTGCTACCGCTCCTGCATGGAGATGGCCGAGGAGCGCGGCGTCCAAACCATCGCCTTCCCCTCGATCAGCACGGGAGCCTACGGCTATCCGCTGGCCGAAGCGGCCGAGATCGCCGTGGGGGAGGTCGCGACACACCTCGCGCGTCCCGAGAGTTCCGTCCGCGAGGCTGTTTTCGTGCTCTTCGGGGAGGACGCCTACGCAGCCTTTTCCGGTGCGCTCGAAAAGCGCCGCCAAACCCCGCCCGCCTCAGTCTAAGCCGGCCGGCGGCAGCATCCTCAGGTCCAGCGCCGCCAGCACCTCCAGCACCGGGAGACCGTAGGCGAAACAGCGCGGGCGCGAACTGCCGCCCTGGTGCAGCGCCACCGGCGCCAGCGATGGCCTGGCCACCCAAAGGGCGCCGGAATCCCCCGTGGCGCTGAGTTCGTACTCCTCCGGCAACCCCAACGGTTCGATCTCCACGCGCCCGGCGCGCACTTCCGTGATCACCCCTTCGGTCACTCCCGTGGCCGCCCCGGACTTGATCACCGGCATGCCCTCCACCGGAGCCGCGGGCTTTGCGGGCAGGCCGATGCCCAGAATCTCGGCCGCGGCGCCCACCCCCTCCACGACCAGCGCCGCGGCGCAGTCCAGCTCCGCGCGCGCCCGCGCCGGGTCCGTCATGGCCACCAGCGCCTCCGGTTCGTCAAT
>JAWLGN010000039.1:0-26999 GCA_041685075.1 Bryobacteraceae bacterium | reverse complement strand
GGCAGACCCAATACCGCTTCTGATCTGATCAAACGTATTCCCCTAAGAATGTTTTATCAGGTCAGGGCGGTGGTCTGCCCCCATTAATGATCTAGAGCCCTTTAACCTAGCAGTTCTGTGCCGGTAGCGGCGGCAGGTCTGCTACGATGTGCATTCCTCATGCCCACCTCAGGCCTGGGCGAGGGCCGCCGGCTGCGCGCCTCCTGCCTTGTCGCGGTGCTCGCGACGTTGTGCGTCCTGCTCTGGCAGGCGGCCACCGTGCGATACAACTTTGCGGGCAACTGGTCGGCGTTGTTCTGCACCGGAGGCGCACAGCGGGTTCCGCCGGAACTGGAGCGCGGAACTCACCGCTCTACGCATCCGGACGGGTACGACGGCCAGTTTTACCGCTACATCGCGCACGATCCTTTCTTTCAGAAGGGCTACGCCAACTACATCGACGACGCGCGCCTGCGTTATCGGCGTATTCTGGTGCCGCTGGCGGCCTGGACACTGGCCGCAGGACGCGCCGCATGGATCGACACGGCCTTTATGCTCCTGGTTCTGGTTTCCGTGTTTGCCGGCGCCTGGTGGTCCAGCCGTTATGCCGTGCTGCGGGGGAGGCATCCGGCCTGGGGGCTGATCTTCCTGGCGGTGCCGGCGGTGCCGACTTCGGCGGACCGCATGCTGGTGGACGCCACCCTGGCGGCGCTCACCGCCGGCTTCCTGGTGGCCGCCGGGCAGGGGGCCGCGCGGCGCATGTGGGTGCTCTGTGCGCTGGCCTGCCTGACGCGGGAGACCGGCCTTCTGCTGGCCGGCGGGGTGGCGCTCGATGCGCTGCGGCACCGCCGCTGGGCCGTTGCCGTCACGGCCGCTTCTTCGGCGCTGCCGGCATTGGCCTGGTGGGGTTTCGTAGTGACGCAGACCCCTCCATCGAACGCCGCCCATGTCAATGCCGGCTATCCGGTATTGGGGATCGTTCTGCGGCTTTTCACGCCGCGCACCCTGGCCCCAGGCCTCTTCGGAGCGGCGCTCCAGGTGGTGGAAGCGCTGGCGGTGGTGGGGCTTCTGGCCAGCCTGGTCCTGGCGGCCTGGTGGGCGTGGCGGATGAAACCCGGGGCCGTGGGGATCGCCATCCTGCTCTTCGCTGCGCTCGGCTCGATTCTGAGCACCCCCTATTACATGCTGGAAGCGTTCGGCTTCGCGCGCCCGGTTTCCCCCCTGCTGCTGTTCGTCCTGCTGGAGGGTGTTGCCCGGCCGTGCTGGGCCGCGCTCACGCCGCCTTTGCTGGTTCTCATGGCGGTGGGGATCAACTTCGCCTATCCCGCATGGGGCATTCTTCGCGGGCTCGCCCGCTGGTAAGATGTGCATTCACCATGCGACTCACTTTCCGTGGCGCCGCCGGCACCGTGACCGGCTCCATGCACCAGATCGATGCCGGAGGCAAGCGCTACCTGCTCGACTGCGGAATGTACCAGGGGCGGCGTAAAGAGGCCGAAGCCCGCAACCGCAACCTCCCGCTGGAAGGCTCCACGGTGGACGCCGTGATCCTCTCCCACGCCCACACAGACCATAGCGGCAATCTTCCCACGCTGGTGAAGAGCGGCTTTGACGGGCCGATTTACGCCACCCCCGCCACGGCAGACCTGTGCGACGCCATGCTACGGGACACCGCCTACATCCTGGAGCGCGACGCCGAGTTCGTCAACCGCCGCCGCGAGCGCCGCAACCAGGACGAACCCATCGAGCCGCTCTACACCCTGGAAGACGCCGAGCGGACGCTACCGCTCTTCCAGCCGGTCTCCTACTACACCCCCACCGCCATCGACGGGTGCCTGAGCTACCAGGCTTTCGACGCCGGCCACATGCTGGGCTCGTCGATGATCGCGCTCGAAGAGCGTACCGGCAACCGGCGGGTGCGGCTGGTCTACTCGGGCGACATCGGGCGCCCCGGCCTTCCCATCATCCGGGATCCCGACCCGCTTCCCGACGCCGAGTACCTGATTCTCGAAAGCACCTACGGCGGCAAGTTTCACAAGAGCGGCACGCACGTTATCAACAAGCTGGCCGACGTGATCAACCGCACCTGCGCGCGCGGCGGCCGCGTTATCGTTCCGGCCTTCGCGGTGGGCCGCACCCAGCAGCTCGTGCTGCTGTTGCACGAACTGACGCGCGACGAGCGCATCCCCTCGATCCCTCTTTTCGTGGACAGCCCCCTGGCGGTGAACGTCACCGAGATCTTCCGCGAACACCCGGAGTGTTTCGACCATGAGACACTCGAGTGGCTTCGCGACGGCAAGGACCCCTTCGGCTTCCGCCGCCTGCAGTACATTCGCGAAGCCGAGGAATCCAAGAAGCTGAACGGACTGCACGGGCCGCTGCTGGTGATCTCGGCTTCGGGCATGTGCGAGGTGGGCCGCATTCTTCACCACCTCCGGAACAACATCGAAGACCCACGCAACACCGTGCTCATCACCGGCTTTCAGGCCGAGCACACCCTGGGCCGCAAGCTGGTGGAGAAGTGGCGGGAGGTGCGCATCTTCGGCGAGCCCATGACCGTGCGGGCCGAAATCTCCAGCGTGGATGAACTCAGCGGCCATGCCGATCAAGGTGAACTGATGGCCTGGCTGAAGCCCCGGGTGCGTGCGCTGAAGCACGTTTTCCTGGTGCACGGGGAGCCGCGCCAGTCCGCGGCGTTGGCCGAGCTGCTCCGCTCGGAGTACAACCTGTGCGTTACGGTGCCGGCGCCCGGCGACAGCTTCGAACTCGATTGAAATCGGTACTTCCGCGCGGGACGGCGATAATGATAAGCTTCCCCTCGGAGGAGAGTCGTCTGTGAGCGATATCGACCGTACGCCCTATCCCGTCGAGTCCGGCGGATCCCCTGTGAAAACCGCCGTGGTGGCCGGAGCGATGGTGGCCCTGATCGCTTCTAATGTGTATCTCTACGTCCAGATGGACGCGCTTCGCGGGGAGCTCGCGCAGGCCAGCGAAGCGTTCCAGATGGAGGTGGCGAAGCTGCGGGAGGCCTCTTCGGAGTCCACCGCCTCCAACCGCCGCTACGTCGAGAGCCTGAAGCAGCAACTGGAAGAGGCGCAGCGGCAGGCCAGTATCTCCACCAGCAGGGCCCGGGAAGAGGCCGTGGCGCGCGCCGAGCAGTTGGCCGGCAAGCTGGCCGAGGCGCAGGCCATCGAGCGCCAGCGTGTGGCCAGCGAGTTGAGCGCCGTGCGAGAGGCCGCCACCACTACGGCGGCCAGAGTCGAGAGCGTGAGCGGCGAGGTGGGCACCGTGAAGACCGAGGTGGCCAACACCCGGTCGGAGCTGGAGAAGACCATCTCGGAGCTGAAATCCGTCAAGGGCGACCTGGGCGTACAGAGCGGCCTCATCGCCACCAACGCCAAGGAACTGGATGCGCTGAAACGGCTCGGCTCCCGCAACTATTTCGAGTTCAAGCTGGCCAAGTCCAAGCAGTTCCAGCGGGTGGGCGACATTTCGGTCAAGGTGAAGAAGGCCGACCGCAAGCGCAACCGGTACACCATTGAACTGCTGGCGGACGATAAGACCACCGAGAAGAAAGACCGGACGATCAACGAGCCGGTGCAGTTCTATACCGCCAAGGCGCGGCAGCCGTACGAACTGGTGGTCAACACGGTGGAGAAAGACCTGATTGTGGGCTACCTGGCCACTCCCAAGGAGCAGTTGGCGCGGTAGGGCTAACCCTGGGCTAATCCAGCGGCAGCGCCGAGGCGAAGACCTTCCGCGGGTGCCTCACTTCGACCCGCACCCGTTCGCCGAGCGAGAGATTGCCGCTCACCGTCAGCAGGTAGTGGCCGCGCGCCACTTCGAAGATGCGCGGCCCGGGTTCCTTCACTCCGGCGCGTTGCAGGTTGCGCAGGTTGAAGGATGCGCCGCCGGTCCGCCGGGCCAGGTTCTCGAAGAGCGATCTTTCCGCCCCGGTCATATAAATCGGGAAAATGGAAACGCTGTTGCGGCGCGCCAGCCGGATGACGTCGCGCTCGGAGGTGCGGCTGGGTCCTTCGAAGCCGGTGGTCAGCAGCAGGATGACGCGGCGGAAGATGCTGTCGCGGAAGCCGCCGTCGATGGCCGCGAACAGCGCGTCCAGCACGCGCGGCGCGTTGCCGTATTTCACGCCGGCCAGCGAGCGCAGGAGCAGCTCTTTGCTGGAGGTGAAGTCCTGGATCAGGTCGGCCGCGGAGTGGAAGGCCACCACGGCCATCTGTTCTTTGGGCTGAACCTGCGCCACCAGGTTTTCGGCCACCGGTTGCACCATCCCGCCCACCAGGCTGCTGTCCAATAGCAGCATGATGTCGAGGGTGCCCTGGGTATACTCGGCGCTTTCCACCTTGCGCTCGGTGCCGCCGTCCCGGAGGGTAAAATCGGCGGCCGAGAGGCCGGCCACCGTCTGGCCGTCTTTCTGTTCCACCACCGTAACCAGCACCCGGGTGGCGCCGGGAAGCGCGCATGCCGCGGCCAGCAGGAGGATGGCCGGCGCGGCTCTCATTCGGCCGGTTCCTGCCCGCCGCCGGCGGTCCTGGTTACGGCGGTCACTTTCAAACCGGTATCCAGCCGCGCTACCTCCGAAGTGGCCACCACCTCACCCGCTTCGAGACCCTCGAGGATTTCGACATCCTCACCGAACGTGTCGCCGAGTTTGACTTCGCGCGCGTCAACAACGCCGTCCTGGATGACGAAGGCCTTGTTGGAGCCAAAGACGTAGTGGATGGCGCTGCGCGGCACCAGTTTCATCCGTTCCAGCCTGTCGGTACGGATGCGCGCCGTGGCGTAGGATCCCGGCTTCAGGTCGTGGCTGGGATTGGCGATCAGCGCCTCCACCACGAAGGTGCGCTTGCTCTCGTCGACGGTGGGGGAAATGCGCCAGATCTTCCCCTGGAACCGCCGCGTCGGCCACGCCTCGACCGAGACATCGGCCACCTGCCCGACCTTGATCCAGGGGGACATCCGCTCGGGGATCTCAATGCGCAGCCGGATGGGGTCGATTTTGACCAGCTCGAATACGGGGGTGTTGAGCCGCACGAACTGGCCCACGTTGACCAGCCGCTCCTTCACTAGCGCGGAGAACGGCGCGCGGATGCTGGTGTCCCGCAGTTTCTTGCGCTGCAACTCTAGGATAGCCTTGGTGCGCTCGACCTCCTGGATGAGGTTGCGGGTCTGGTTGAGGGCCGTATCGTAGGCCGCCTGCAGCGCGTTGTAGCGGGCCTGCGCCTGGTCGAGGTCCTGGCGCGAGGCGATCTGCTGATCGACCAGGTCGCGCACGCGCTTGTAGCGCTGCTCGGCGTCGAACAGGTCGGCGCGGGCGCGGCGCACCTCCGGGGTTTCGGTGATGTCTTTGACGCGGTCGTCCTCGCTCTTCAACCCCAGGCGTTCGAGGGCCTGGCGCAGTTGCGCCTCGTTCTGCGCCACCAGGTACTTCTGCTCCTCCTCGGAGACGTGCACCAGTACCTGCCCTTCGTTGACGCGGTCGCCGAGATCGAAATGGACGGCTTCCACGCGGCCGTCGATCTCGGAGCTGATCACCACTTCCTCATAAGGAAACAACGACCCCACGGATTCGACGTCGCGTTGCAGTTGCTTAACCACCACCTGCGCCGTCTGGACCGGAATCGGGCCGGTCTCCTGCATGGCCTGCACGGGATCCCGCCGGTTGCACCCTGCCAGGGCTGCCACTCCGAGCACCAGCAGGAAATATCTACAAAAAGTCATGATTCGCCTGGACGAATTTAGTCTACCATCAGGAGTACCGTGCGCGCCCGGTAACCGGGAGCGGGGCGCGCACCGGCCGTGCGGTTCCCTGGAGGGGGGCCTGGGCATCGCGGCGGCCCCGGTGCGCCTGTAGTAGACTGGAATTTAATATCCTAGAGAGCATCAGGAGGACATATGAAGGTCCGCAACTTCGCCCTGCCCGCCGTGGGTCTCCTGCTCCTTTCCCTCAGCGCCTTCGGTCAGACGTCGTCCATCGAAGGTGACGTGAAAGGCGTCGATGGCAAGCCCCTCCGGGGCGGGCTGGTAAAGATCGAGCGCAAGGACATACGGGGCAATTATCAGGTCAAGACCAACAAGAAGGGCCACTTCTTCCACGCCGGCCTGCCGCTGGGCATGTACCGGGTGATCTTGGAAGTGGATGGCAAGCAGGTCGACATGGTGGACAACGTGCGCACGCGTCTGGGCGATCCCACCGTTGTCAACTTCGATTTGGAGGCCGCTGAGAAGCGCCGGCAGGCGATGCAGCAGGCCGCCGAGTCCGGCCAGCTCACCAAGGAGCAGACGCGCGATCTGTCACCGGAGCAGCGCGAGCAGATCGAGCGCGCCATGAAGCAGCGCGAAGAGGCTTTGAAGAAGAACAAAGCTCTCAGCGATGCCTTCAACGAGGGTATGAACGCGCTGCAGGCCAAGAGCTACGATACCGCCGTGGCGGCGTTCGAGAAGGCCGGGGAACTCGACGCCAAGCAGCACGTCGTTTGGGCGCAGCTTGCCGAGGCCTACATCGGACTGTCCGGAACCAAGACGGGCGCCGAGCGCGATGCCGCCATGGAGAAGGGCCTGCTCACCTACCAGAAAGCCATCGAACTGAAGCCCGACGACGCGGCATACTACAACAACTACGCCCTGGCGCTGGTGAAGGCCAAGAAGGTGGAGGAGGCCAAAGCCGCCCTCACCAAGGCTGCCGAAATCAACCCGGCGGGCGCCGGCCAGTATTACTACAACCTGGGCGCCGTGCTCACCAACACGGGCCAGGCCGATGCCGCCACCGAAGCCTTCAAGTTGGCCATCGATGCCGATCCCAATTATGCCGAGGCGTATTATCAGTACGGCGTCAGCCTGATGTCCAAGGCGCAGATCGATGCCGAGGGCAAGGTCACGCCCGCGCCGGGCACCCGGGAAGCCCTGGAAAAATACCTGGAACTCAAAGCCGACGGTCCTAACGCCGAGTCCGCCAAGGGCATGATCGCCATGATGGGCGCCAAGCTGGATACCAAGTACCAGAACCCCAACGAAGCCGCCGGCAAGAAGGGCAAAAAGAAAAAATAAGAGGGAAACGGCGGGGGGCGCGCGAGGCGGCGCCCCCGTTACCGGTGCCTTGTCATGATAAGAATTTTCCTGATTCGCTTTATTCTTCCGCTAATCGCTTTCCTGGTGATCCGTTACCTGGTGAAGTCGATTTGGGGATCGTATCGAGCGTCCGTGCCCGCTTCCAAGGGCGAATCGGAAAACGTGCGTGCGGGCGGCGAATTGAAGCGCGACCCCGTCTGCGGCACCTACGTGGCGGCCGCCTCCGCATTCACCCGGGTGGTGGACGGCCGCCCGGTCTACTTCTGCTCCACCGCCTGCCGCGATAAATATCACTCCGCCTGAATCGTCTTCTTTCCCCTGGCAGCCGCATTGTACACTGGGAAGGATATGATGCGTACAATTCTCCTCGCGGCTGTTTTTTTCACCGGTGCCACGGCCGCTTCCGCCCAGGTGTTCGAGTTCTCTGTGAGCGGCGGCGTTTCGCGTTTTGGTGACGCCGAGTTGATCGAATCGAATCCGGAGACCGGCGATCCGCGGATCACCCTGAACGATGGTTTTCGGCTGGCCCTGCGCGGCACGCTCAACACCTATCGTTTCTTCGGGCACGAACTCGGGTACGCCTACAGCCGGAGCGGCGCGGAGATCGAAGGCGCGAGCAGCGATATCGGTCTTCCCATCCACCAGTTCGGCTACAACTTTTTGGCCTACGGGACGCCGGAAGGAACGCGCATCCGTCCCTTCGCCACCGGCGGTGTGCACTTCAGCAGCTTCTTCCCGCCCGGATCTTCGGTCTACTACGGCAACCAGGTCACCAAATTCGGCTTCAACTACGGCGCGGGTGTGAAGGCGCGGCTTACCGGGATGTGGGGCATCCGGTTTGACGTGCGCCAGTACAACACCGGCAAGCCGGACCTGTTCCTGACGGCCGAGGGGCCCAGCGGGCGCCTCAAGCAAACCGAAATCTCCTTCGGGGTTTCGCTCAATCTTTAAGCGGGATGCGGATGAGCACCCAGGCGATGGCGGCAAAGCCCGCCAGCGAGAGCCATCCGCCCCACTGGGCGTAGAACGGCAGCGCCTCCCGGCCGGTGACGAGAGCGGTCAGGGAGGTGATGCCCAAGAGGAAGGTCACCGCCAGCAGGATCCCCATAATCGCCTCGCCGGCGATCAGTCCGGAGGCTAGCAGCGTGCCGCGGTCGGCCGCCCGCCGCGCACGCTCGGGCCCGTAGCGCGCGGCGATGAGATCGGCCACCCACCGCACCAGTCCCCCTGCGAAGATGGCGGAAACGGTATCGAAGGGGATGTACATCCCCACCGCGATGAGCATGGGAGCGCGCGCGCCGCAGAGGATAAGAGCGGCGCCGAAGGCCGCTCCCGCGCCGATCAGCCCCCAGGCCATCTCACCGCCCACGATGCCGCGCGCCAGTTGCGCCATCAGCCCGGCCTGCGGCGCGGGCAGCGCGCGCCCGCCGATGCCGCCGGTGGCCAGGTTGGCTTCGTGCAGCGCCACGATGGGCCACATCAGAAACAGCGAGAGCACCACCACCGCCAGGATTTCCGCCACCTGCATCTTCCAGGGTGTACCGCCGAGCAGTTGCCCGGCCTTCAGGTCCTGGATGAGAGAGCCGGAAACCGAACAGGCGCAGGCCACCACCGAGGCCACTCCCAGCACGGCCGCTACACCCGCCATTCCGGTGGCCCCGATAGCCAGCATGGTCAGGGCCGAGATCACCAGGGCGGATAGCGTCAGCCCCGAAAGCGGCTGGTTGGAGGTCCCCACCAGCCCCACCAGGTAGCCGCCCACCGCGGAGAGCAGAAATCCCGCGCCCCCCATGATGACCGCGGCGATCACGGTCGCCGCCAGGCTGCCGGTGAAGTGGTAGTAGATGGCGGTGATGGCCACGGTGAGCGCCATCGTGCCGGCGGCCAGCCAGCGGAAGGGGATGTCGCGGTCGGTGCGTTCGACGACTTTCACCTGCGCGGCGGCGCGGGCCGAAGCGCCGAAAGCGCCGGCCACCGAGTGCCGGATGGAGGAGCGCATGGAGAACAGGGTGTAGCCGGCCGCCACCAGCATGGCCCCCACCGCCACCGGCCGCACGATGTTGTACCACACCGAAAAGGCCGCTACATCCCACGCCGCCGCCGGCGCGCCGGGCGCGGGCGCCATGCGCGTCGTCAGTTCCGGATCGAAGAACAACAGCAGCGGGATCAGCAGCCACCACGCGATCAGCCCACCGGCCATGTTGATGGAGGCCAGCCTCGGCCCGATGATATAACCGATTCCCATCAGCGCCGGCGAGAGGCTCGGAGTGGACCACCAGACCCCGCCGGTGTGCGCCACCTCCGCCAACGTCCGCTGCTCGAAATCGAAGTGCCGTACCAGCGAGCGCGGAAACTCGAGGAAGCCCTCGGTGTACTCGCGGAAGACCTGGAATCCCGCGCTCGATTTGAGCACCTGGAGCAGCGCGCCGAAGGCCATGGCGCCGAAGACGTAGCGCGGCGCGTCGCTGCCCGCCTCCCCGGCCTTCACCACCTCGGCGCTGGCCACGCTTTCCGGAAAGGGGAGATCGGCATCCCGCACCAGCGGCCGCCGCAACACGATGATGAAGGAGACCCCAATCAAACCGCCCACCAGCAGGATGAGGACCGATTCCCAATAGTGCGCGCGCAGGTCGGCCCACAGCCGCACGCCGCCCATTTCCACCATCATGAAAGCGGGAATGGTGAAGATGGCGGCGGCCACCAGCGCCTCCCCTACGGAAGCGGCCGTGCGGGCGATGTTCTGCTCCAGGACCCCGCCGCGGAAGGCCGGCATCCGGAAGATGGCGATGGCGATGACGGCGGCGGGAATAGTGGCCGCGATGGTCTGGCCCGCCCGCATCCCCAGGTAGGCGTTAGCGGAGCCGAACACCAGCGCCAGCAGCAGTCCCAACCCGAGCGCTTTCCACGTCAGCTCGCGCGGCTCCGCGCCCCCGCTGTTCATATGTGGCCGATCTTAGCACGGCCCGCGCCATCGCCGGCCGGTCCGGCTTGACCCGCAAACGGGACGCGGTATATGATTTCCCCTGTCGGATTTTTCCCGAATTCCGGGAATTCTAAAGAAATCCGTCCATCTGTCGATTGCAGACGCGCTTACCGGCGCGGCGGTCACTGCACCCACACACTCGAGGAGACATAATGCACAAACGATTGCCTGTCAAACTGTTGTTGTTCGCATTCGTCACTCTGGCCTGCGCGAGCCAGGCGCTTGCAGACCCCCAGTTCGGCAAGTACGGAGGGATCGTTCGCGAGGTGTACCCCGGCGACGATTTCAAAGCAATAATCGCTCAAATGCAGCCGGGAGACGAACTGGTTTTCCATGAGGGCGTGTATGCCGAGTCCTACTACAGGAGCACCTACGGCTACAACACCCTGATCTATCTGGACCGGTCGGGGACGCCGGAGAAGCCCCTGGTCTTCCGCGGCTACGGCAAGGGAGAGGCGCGGCCCATTTTTCTCTACGACGTGCCACAGGCCAACCTCTGCGAAGTTCGCGGGAATAATATCGAGTTCCACTACATGGAGTTCCAGCCCATCACCGGCGGGGCGAGGGGCATACGCATCGTAGGGGGGCCCGCCTCGGCGCCGAGAAGCAATATCCACATCGAAAACTGCGTCTTCCGCGGAAGCGTTGCCAATTCCATCGACGCCAACGACGGCAACAGCGTGTACGACGGCATCCGGGTGCTGAACAACAAGTTCATCGGGGTCCGGTCCACCGCCCTCTACATCGGCAACCAGAACGGCAGCACCAGCGTTCACGGGTTTGTGTGCCACGGGAACTACCTGGACGCCACCGAGGTGAACAACCCCGGCATCGTAGGCTACGGCATGGAGTTGAAGCTGAACGTCAAAGGCGCGGTCGTCACCCGGAATATTTTCGTCGGCACGCAGGGCCCGGGCATCATGCTCTATGGCGCGACCGACCAGTTCCCGGAGAACGCCAACCTGGTGGCGGAGAACATCATGGCCGGATCGAGGAACAGCCCCGGCATCCTGGTTGGCGCCGGGCCCTCGGTGGTGATGAACAACATGGTCCTGGGATGCCCCGGCGGAGGCATCCGCGCGTACGACTACGGCAGCCGGGGACTACTGCACAACATCGCCATCCTGAAGAACACCGCTGCGGCGAACGACCAGTTCGACTTTCGGCAGAGCGGGGTGAGCTACGAGCCGCAGAACGTGGTTTTCGCCGATAACATCGCCATCTCCAAGACGGGTGTGCCGGGGTTTTCCGGTGTGCCGGCCGATGCTCCGGGCAACACCGAGGTCGGGAGCGACGCCGAACTGGAGGCGCTCATCGAGGTGCTGAAGGCGGACATTCCTTCCGATCCCGACAGCATGAAGAAGGTGCTGCCGCATCTCAACAAGCTGAAGCACGGTCCTTTCACCATGGCGGAGGTGAAGTACCTGGTCGGGAAGGTCAGCCAGAAGCTGGAGTAGCCGGCCTACCAGATCCCCGGCACGAGGCGGCTGGGAACGCGGCCGGCATAAGCGAGGTAGCCAGGAAGTTCGGCGCGCAGGGTGCGGTCTTCGAGTGCGGTGCGGACAATCACGAGAAGGGCTGCCACCAGCGCGGGAACCAGCGCCGTCCACGATCCCAGCGCCACCGGGGAGGCCAGCGTGAACGCCAGGGCGCCGGTGTAGCCGGGGTGCCGCACGTAACGGTAGGGGCCGGCCTCCACCACCTGGTGGCCGCGTTCGGCCTGGATGCGCACGGTAGCCGAAAAGAAGCGGTTCGTCATCATCGCCCAGGCGGTGAGGAGGGCGCCCAGCGCGCAGGCCGCCAGGGCCGCCGCGCTCCACGGTACCGGCACCGGAGGCGGCCAGTGCAGGCGCACGTCCCAGGCGGCCACCAGCCAGATCGCCAGCGGCCCCAGAATGGCCACGCCAGGCGCCAGCAGCTTGTCCCAGTTCTTCGTGCCGGACTGCATGCGCGAGCGTTCCACCAGCAGATCCGGACTTCGCCGCCGGAGCGCAACTCCGGCGGCGAATTGAATGCCCAGCATCATTCCGGTGTAGATCCAGGCTCGCCGCCAGTACCACCGGCCGGATACCAGCGCCAGCACCAGGATCAGCACCAGCGCCATCACGAAATGCTTGAGAAGTGCTTTGCGGAGCATGGCCCCCGCGCTGCCCGCGCCATTCACGATCCGGACCTCCTGAACGATTATGGCAGGCGGCGCGGGGATGGGCACTAACGCCGGCGGCCGCGGTCCTTGTGCCTGTAGTGCTTCACCGGCGGGCGGTGATGGTGCCGTTTCCAGTGCTTGTGGCGAGGTGCAACCCAGTAACCTCGGCGCCAGACGTAGCGCGGCCCCACACGGTGCCAGTAACCGGCGATCCAGACGTATCCCGGCCCGGGGCACGGCGGCCTGTAGACGTAGACCGGAGGCGGCGGTGGCGGCGGATAGTGCCGATGACCACCTACGTGAATCCCGATGGAGACCTGGGCCAGCATCGGGGCCGCAGCCAGCAACAGCATCGGAAGAATGATTCTGGCCTTCATGTCGTGCTCCTTTCCTTTCACTGCCGTCGTACGTAAACAAGCATTTACCCAGCCAAAGCACAGGTATAGATTCTTCAGCCAGTTAGCGCTGCCGGGGCCGCGAAGGCGATGGCCGAAAACCACCGCCGTGCACGAAATCGGCCGGGCGGGGAAACGCAGGGGGGCCGTTGCTTTCGTTTTCCGAACCTGTCAACGTGCAGTTGGAGGCGGCCCATGCGGACGAGCTTTTTGAAGGCGGCGGCGGTTTCACTGGTCGCTTATGCCACGGCGCTTGCGGCAGGCATCTGGGGCGACTACCGCTTCACGTTTTTTCTGATTCTAGCGCTGCAAGGCACCTGGACGTTGTTCTGCGCCGTTCGCGCGATTCAACTGCGTCTCGCCGGCGGCCACAGGCGGGATGCCATCCCCTGCGATCGCGAAAGCTACGGATTCGCGCTCGGCGGCTGGATCTCCTCGTTCGCTCTGCTGGCGACCGTGGTCGTCCTCAGCCAGGTTGTGTGAAGCGGCCGCGCGCAACCGGCCGAATCAGCCAGCCGCGCTCGTTCGATTGCGGAATTCTCGATGGGAAAATCCTTTGCTAAAATACATGCACTCGAAGAGTGGCGGTGAACCCTTAACGTGCGCTTGTAGGTAACGGGTGCGGACAAAGGAGCAGAGTCGTGGGTGATACCAAATCGGCCGCGGCGGCGCGGTTGGCGCTGCCGCTGGTGATAGTGCGCCTGGCGATTGGCTGGCATTTTCTCTATGAAGGCTGGATCAAGGTGGTGGATCCGGGCTGGACGGCGGCGGGTTACTTAGAGTCGGCCACGGGGCCGCTGGCGGGCCTGTTCGGCTGGATGGCGTCGAGCACTGCGGCAGTGGCGGTCATCGACGTGTTGAATGCGTGGGGACTCACGCTGATTGGCCTGGCGCTCGTGCTGGGCGTCTGGGTCCGGTTCGCAGCCTGGGCCGGGGTGGCATTGCTGGCGCTCTATTACCTGGCGCAGCCGCCGTTGTGGGCGCCTTATACCGGCCCCAACGAAGGCGCCTACCTGCTGGTGAACAAGAACCTGGTGGAGCTGTGCGCGCTGGCGACGGTAGCGCTCATCCCCACTCCCGGCTTCCCCTGGCGACGCCTGCGCCGGCGGGCGGAACCCGTCGAGATCGGCCCCATCCCGCGCCGGCAGTGGATTGCGGAACTGGTGGGCGCGCCGGTGCTGGGCGCCTTTGTCCTGGCGGTGCTGAAGAAGCACGGGTGGACGAGTTTCGACGCCATGCCGGCGAAGACGGCTCCCGTTACGCAGCGGCCCGGCGCATTTCCCGCCGGCGCCACCGGCACTTTCCGGCTCGCCAGCGTCTCCGAGGTGAAGGGCGTGCTGCCTTACGCCACCATCGGCGACATCAAAGTGACCCGCATGATCATGGGCGGCAACCTGATGGCGGGCTTCGCCCACGCGCGCGATCTGCTCTACGTCGATACCCTGGTGAAGGCCTATCATACCCGCGACAAGATCCGGGAAACCATGTACATGGGGGAGCGCTGCGGCATCAACACCATCGTGGTGAATCCCATCCTCTCGGAAATCATGAGCGGCTACCACCGGCGCGGCGGGCGCATGCAGTTCATCACCAACTGCGGCGGCAACGACCCCATGCCGCTGGTTCGCAAGTCCGTGGACCACGGCGCGGTGTCCTGCTTCATTCACGGCGGCGTCGCCGACCGGGCGGTGCGGGACGGCCGGGTGGACCAGCTCGGCGAATGGATGGAGGGCATCCGCAAGATGGGAGTTCCCGCGGGGATCGGCGCGCACCGGCTGGACACCGTGCGTGCCTGCGTCGAGGCGGGGCTGCGGCCGGACTACTGGGTCAAGACGCTGCACCGGCTGGACTACTGGTCGGCGCGGCCGGAAGAAGCTCCCGGCGTCAATCCGAGGGACAACAACTGGTGCGAAGAGCCCGATGCGGTGGTGGCCTACATGCGCGAGCGCCCGGAACCGTGGATTGCCTTCAAGGTGCTGGCCGCCGGCGCCATCCACCCCAAGGTGGCCTTCCGCTACGCCTTCGAGAACGGCGCCGATATCATCTGCGTGGGGATGTACGATTTCCAGGTGGTGGAGAACGTCAACCTGGCGCTGGCGGCGCTGGACGGGCCGCTGGTGCGCTCGCGCGAGTGGCGGGCCTGACGGTCACTGCCGCGGCGCGGCGCTCGCGCCCCGGGTGCCGAGCAGGATGATGACCGCCGCCATCGGGTAGAGTACTCCGGAGACCGCGAAGGCCGGTGTGAAGGAGAAGTGGTCCACCACCGGCCCCACAACCAGGCTGGAGAGCATGCCCCCGATGCCCCCCGCCGTGCCCGACAGCCCGGTGACCGTGGCGATGGCCCGGGAGGGAAACAGGTCGCTCAACAGCCCGAGAAAGTTGGCGATCCAGATGCCGTGGGCGAACATCAGGCCGGACATCAGGGCGATGGCCCAGCCCGCGGTGGGCGCCGCCGAGGCCAGCCACGAAACCGGCGTCATGAGGGCCGAGATCACCAGCAGGGTGGCGCGGGCGCGCCGCGGCGTCCAGCCCCGGCGAACCAGCGCGTCCGACAGCCGGCCGCCGCCGATGTTGCTGATCCCCAGCACCAGGAAAGGAATCCAGTAGTACGCGCCGATCTCCTCCAGCGAAAAGTGCCGTTCCCGCGAGAGGTACTGCGGGATCCAGAACATGTAGAAGTAGAAGACCGGGTCGAAGAGGAAACGCGCCAGCAGAATGCGCCGCACTTTGCGGTCGCCCAGAAGGTGGCTGAAGGGCACCTGTTGCGCACGCCCGGCCGGACGCCCGAGTTCCGGTGGAGCGAAGCGGAAGGCGGTGAGCCAAGCCACCAGCCACAGGGCCCCCAAGAGTCCCGTGGCGACGAAGGCGCCGCGCCATTCGAACGCGGCGGCCAGCCACGCGGTCAGCGGCGGCGCGATCACCGCACCGAAAGCCGAGCCGCCATTGGCGATCCCTATGGCCAGCACGCGCTTCTCCAGCGGAAACCATTCCACCGCGCCCTTGGTGGCGGCGGGGAAGCAGGCGCCCTCGCCGAAGCCCAGGAAAAAGCGCGCCACTCCCAACCCCACGGCGCCGGCGACGATGGCGTGGGCGCCGCTGGCGAGCGACCACACCCCCACCGCCAGCGCCATCCCCACGCGCGTTCCCAGCCGGTCCATCAGGCGGCCCCCCACCGTGAACATGACGGTGTAGCTCAACACGAAAGCGAACACCACCCGGGAGTACGCCGTGTTGCTCATGCCGAACTCGGCGGTCAGGGTAGGGGCCAGGACCGACAGCACCTGCCGGTCCAGGAAACTGAGCGCCGTGGCGATGAACAGCAGCCAGCACAGCACCCAGTGAATGCGGCCGGGCGGCTTCATTGCGCCACGACGTCCACGGGCTGCCCGAACAACTGCCCCAGCATCCGGAAGCTCGCGATGCGGCGCCCGATGCCGAGCGCAAAGTGGTGCGTGGGCCCGGCCTCGCTCCAGCGCTCCAGGAAGGTGGGCATGTCGGGTTTGAAGCGGCAGCGCGTGTTGGTGTTGCCCGTGGCGGGAATGGCACCGGGTACGCTTTCTCCCTCGGCCAGCACCCAGCGGAAGCGGTTGTCGGCGCCTACCGTGAGGCCCGCGATGGTGATGGGTCCGTTCTTCACCTTGAATTCTATGGAGACGCCGCGGCCGAACTTGCCGTGGTAGAGGCTCAGGCCGCGCAGCGCCGGCTTCTCGTTGCTGATGGCGATGTGGCCGGGGCCGTCATGCCCCACGAAGACGTAGTCCTCGTCGAAATTGGCCGGGTGCAGTTCGGAGAAGGAGCCGCCCGCATCCATGCGGTCCATGGCCATCATGGCGACGCAGTTTTTCAGATCCCCTTCGCCGGCCACGGGGATGCCTTCGGCGGTGAGCATGGAGGCGCCCACGATGATGCCGGAGATCAGGTTCTCGTACTCGTTGCCGTCCACGCCGCGGTAGTAGTGCGCCAGGCCGTGGAGGCCGAAATCGGCGGCCAGGCGCTCCAGCCCGACCCCCACCCGGGCGGACCACTCGAGCGCCTCGGCCGTCACGGGGCCCGCAATCCTATCGGCGCCCGGCGGCGGGAAGCAGAAGAAGTCGCGGATGCGGTTTCGCATCTCCTCCACTTCACCGGCGGTGGCCTGGTCCACGCGCTTCTTCAGGTCGCACATCTCGATCATGTCGACGTGCAGGCCGAAGGCCGCGTCGAGCGCCGTGGGATCGGTGTTCATGTCGAGCATGCCCTCGAAAAAATGCCCCAGTAGGCCGATACGGGCGTTGCGCAGGGCGTGAGCGGCGCGCGCGGCCAGCATCCAGTCCCGCACCTTGCCCCAGGCGCGCTCGTCGTTGTCCAGCATGCCGAACACGACGTTGGTGCTGTAGCCGGCGCGCTTCAACGCGTAGGCGATCTCCGGCATCGAGGTGCTGTTGTCGTGCGCCAGTTGCTCGGCGGTAGTGGCGGTGGCGGGATCCATTCCGGGGGTCGGCTGGAGTCCCACCAGGATCATGTGGGCGCCGCCGCGCTGCGCCACCGGCAGAACAAAGGCGGACTGCACGTAGGTGGTGATGAAGCAGACGATCAGGTCCACGCGTTCGGCCGCGAAGAAGTCGCCGGCGCGACGTCCGCTTTCGACCGTGTCCACCAGTCCGGCGGAGACCACCTCCACGCCGAAGCCGCGCACGCGCTCTTCGAAGATTTCGCGATAGCGGTCCAGGCGCTCGCGGAGCCCTGGAAACTGGGGCCAGTAGCGGTGAAAGCCGACGTTGAAGATACCTACTTTCGCGGTGCCGGCACGATGGCGGGTGAGTAGTTCCATTCAGGCGATCTCCATTTCCCTGACCGCCACGATCCGTACAGGACCCAGCAGCCCGGATGCGAGCAGCGGCGTATCCTTCTTCCAGGGGAGGTTGGTGTTGGTGTATTTCTTTCCCGTGGTGTTGTGGTCGCCGGTGATGCGGTTGGACCAGGTGTTGGCGACCTCGATTTCCAGGCGGTTGGCGCCCGCTCTGGCCGCGGCGGTGATCTCCAGGCGAAAAGGCGCGGCCCAGGCGATGCCCAGCGGCTTGCCGTTCAGCGCGGCGCGGGCTACCACCCGCACGTCGCCCAGGTCGAGATAGAGGCGCAGGCCGCGGGCGATCATCTCCGGAGGAAGCTTAAAGGTCTTGCGGTAGGTAGCGATACCGGAGAAGTAACGGATGCCCGGATCGTCGTCCTCGGTCCAGGAGACGAGGCGGGCGAAGGTCTTTGAAGGCGGCGCGCCCCAGCCTTCGGGGAAGGCCACCTCCCAAACTCCGGCGAGTTCGCGCGGTGCGGGCAGCGCAACCGCCGCTTCCCCCCGGCCGCGCAGCGCGTACCGGCCGGGCCTGGACGTTAGTATTCGGATGGCGCCGCCGGGGGCAGCCGATACCTCCGCTGCGGCGGCGCTCTCCGCGATGGTGTTGACGGCCACGGGTACGCCATTCGATGTCAGGCCCGCGGCGCGCACCGCCGGTTCAGGCGCGCGGAAGACCACGAATACCGAGCCTGAGGGCGGCAGGGCCATGGCCACTTGCGTGCCTCCCTCCACACGCTGGTAGAGCGGCACGAGCCGGGTCTCGCCGCTTACCGGGTCGAAGAGTTCGGGAGAGCGGCCCCGCACGCGGAATACGCAGTCCACCTCAGCCCATTCGCTGCGGCGGTTGCGGACAAAGTAAATATCGGTACCTCCGTCGCGCCGGTGAATGAAATCGAGATCGGCCTCGCCTCGGCGGCTGTCAAAAGTGAAGTCCGGGCCCACGCCGCGGCGGCGCAGGATCTCGCGCAGCGGCACGTTCCAATAGATCCTGCCCTTGCCGCAGGCGACCTCGCGGACCTCCTTGCCGTTGCAGTCGCCCCACATCCGGTCTGCCAGCGTGCGCACACGCTCGTCGGCTCGCGGGTAGTCCCGCAGGGTGGTAGCGCGGGTGGGCTTGGGTCCGGCGATGGTGGCGCCCGCGCGCACAAGCTGTTCGAGCTTCTCCAGGATCTCGGGATCCATGTCGGGCCGGTTCGGGAGCACGAGCAACTCGTAGCTCAGCCCGTCGGGGAGAACGATGCGGCCGTCCGTCACCGACATGCGGTTGAGGATCACGTCGGAGTTGGTGACGTCGTAATCGAAGCCGGGACCCAGCGAGGGGTCCACCTGCTTCTCGTAGACGAAGTTCCAGCCGCGCTCGCCGTAGTAGTAGCAGACGTCCCCGACGAACAATCCCTGGCGGAGCATGTAGGAGCAGCGCGCCAGGTAATCCAGGAACGGCCGGGCCATGGGCCACCAGGTGTCGTTGGGCGTGAGGTGCGTGCCGGCGTGATAGGACCAGCCGGGCTTGCCCGCCTGGCGCGGCACGTGCGGCATGGTGTGCCATACCACGTGGTTCATGCCCTCGCAGAAGGCGCGGTCGGCGCTGGGCTTGAGGTCGAAGGGGCCGTCCTGCCAATGGGCCCAACTGGTGAAGGCCTCCATCTGGACCAGCCGCTGCCCGTAGATGTGGGACGCGGCGGCGGTCTCCTTCACCACCCACATGCGGCCGCCGTGCCAGAACTCGCCCCGCGGGATATCGAGCGCCCCCTGGGCCTTGAGCGCGTCCACCGGCACGTTGTGCAGCGGCAGGCCCGGCCCGCCGGCTTCGGCCACCAGCTTCACGCCGTAGCGGTTGGCCACTTCGCGGCTGGCGCGGTAGAAATTGTCGATGAACAGGTCCGCGATGGTGCGGCGGTAGTCGATGCGGAAGCGTTCGGAGACGTCCTCGCTTTCCACCACGGCGCCGGCGAGCACGGGGAGGAAGGGGAGAAGATCGTAGCCACGGCGGCGGCGGAACTCCGCGGGCAACTCGGGCGTCCAGATGGCCCCGCGCACCTCGTAGCTGCAGGCGTAGAAATATTTGAGCGCGGTCTCGCCCAGGTTGCCCAGTTCGCGGCGGAGCTGCTCCAGCATGTGGCCGGTGTGCATGCGCGCCGCGGCAGCGCTGAAGTGGTCGATAATCAGCCCGCGGGAGTTCGGGCTGGGCCGCACGAGTTGCTGGCCGTTGGCGGCCCAGATGAAACGCAGAATGGTCCAGGTGCCCTCTGGCACGTCCCAGGTAAGCCGTCCCTCGCGATCCACTTTGGCGCTGAGGTCGATCACGCCCGAACGCCAGCGCACCAGCGGCGGCGGGGGACCTTCGACGGCCCAACTGCCCGCGCCGTCCTCGAGAATGCCGTCGCAGACGTTGCCGGCGCGCCACTGGCGGTCCAGGCCCGCCTCGGCCGTGGCGCGCAGCAACCCGCCGGTGATTTTGGTACCCACAGGCGTGCGGGTGGTCACCACGTTGCGGCCGTCCGGCGTGTATCCTTCGAACTCGTTCAGCTCGATGCGGTCCCGGCCATAACCCGAGAGCACGCGCAGCCGCAGGTACTGCGCCCGCAGGGCGGGGAAGCGGAACGTCTGGGCGCCGCGTCCGCGCTGCAGCGTGCCCCGCACCACCTCGCGAAAGTCCGCCGTATCGGTGCCGGTGGCCGAGGCGTAGACGGCGAAGTCGCGGGCGGCGAACTCGGGCCGGCCGTTGTGAAAGACCACCCGGTCGATGGTATGGGCGCCGGGCGCGAGATCGATTAGAAAATCGAAGCCGGGAACGCGCTCGGCCTCCGGCACCGCCACCACCGCCACCGGCGCCCAGAGCGCCGGCGAACCATCGGGATTCTTCGGGGCGTTGGGCTCCACCTCCGGCATGGGCAATTCGCCGGAGAAGCGGGAGGGACCCGTCACTTGCAGCCTGGAATAGTACAGCCCCTTGCTGGCGTGATCGAGCGTCACCCACGAGCCGCCGGAGTTCCAACTGCTGGCGTTGGTGACACCGACCTCCAGGCCCAGCCGCTGCGCCTCCCGCGCCACGCGCGCGATTGTCCGGACCGACTCCGGCCCGAAGTACGCCGGCCCCGGCGGGACTTGCCCGCCGTAGTGGCCAAACTCGAGAATGTAAGCCGCGCCCACGCCGTTCTTCTTCAACTCGGCCAGCTCATGGAGAAGCTGCTCTTCGTCGGTGAAGCCGTTCAGCCACACCCAGTAGGTGGAAGGGCGCGATGCAAAGGGAGGATCGGCAAACTGCGCCGCGGCCAAGTCTCCGGCTGCGAAACCGGCCGCCGGAGGAGCCAGCACACCGGCCCCGGCGGCTCCCAGAAACTGCCTGCGTGTCAGGCTCATGGTGTCAACCTTTTTGCTGTACGGCGCGAGTTCAGTATATGAACACTCCCGCCTGGAGCTTCCGGGAAATCATTAGCGCGAAGCTGGGGAGAAGTCAAGCAAAAGCGTGCCGCGGTGCCGCGGCCGCGCTCCACCGCTGCGCTACAATGAACGGACCATGAGCCAGAGTGCGGCAGCAACCTGCTTTGCCCCGGCCGGACGCGCCTCGCCGGAGAAACTGCAGGAGCAAAGCGCCGCGGTGGTCTCGATCGAGATGCTGCGGGCAGTGCTGGATGCCTTGCCCTGTATCGCGGTGGTGGTGAACCGGGAGCGCCAGATCGTCTACGGCAACCGGGCGGCACTGGCGTTGGGTGGGGTTGAGGCACTGTGGGAGGCGCTGGGGAAACGGCCCGGCGAAGTTGCCGGCTGCATTTACTCGGGTGGAGATGGCGGGTGCGGCACCAACGAGGCATGCCGTTACTGCGGCGCCGTGCTCTGCGTACTGGAGAGTTTGGCGGGCCGGCCCGCCGCGCGCGAGTGCCGCATCACGCGCCGCGTGGGCGAGCGTTCCGAGCACCTGGACCTGGCCGTAACGGCCGCGCCGGTGACGGTCGGGGGCGAGCCGTTCGCGGTCGTCTCGATGCACGATATCAGCCACCAGAAACGGCGCCGCGTGCTGGAGCGCATCTTCTTCCACGACGTCATGAATACCGCCTCCTGCGTTCAGGGGCTGGCCGACGCGCTACTCTGGCGCTCCACCGACACGTCCGCCGCCGCAACGGCCCGCACGCTCGCGAGCGCGGCCGGCCAGCTCATGCACGAGATCGCCAGCCAGCGCACGCTCGCCGCCGCCGAGGACGGCGAACTGGAGGTGGAGCGCATCCGCCTGGTACCGCAAGCCATGGTGCGGGAGGAGGTCGAACGGCTGCTCGGGTTCCCGGCCTTCCGGGACCGCCAGATCGAGATCGACCCCCAAAGCGCGGACGGCGCCATCGAAACCGACCGCGCGCTGCTGGGCCGCATCATGAGCAACATGCTGCGCAATGCGCTGGAGGCCACCCTGCCGGGCGAGGCGGTGCGCGCCGGCTGCCGCGAGCGCGGCGACGGCGTCGAGTTCTGGGTCTGGAACCCCGGGGAGATGCCGCGGGAAGTGCAGGTGCAGGTCTTCCAGCGCTCCTTTTCCACCAAGGGCGAAGGGCGCGGCCTGGGCGCCTACAGTATGAAGCTGTTGGCCGAGCGCTATCTGGGCGGAACGGTGTCGTTCACCTCGTCGGCGGCGGGTACCGAGTTTCGCATGCATTGCCCGCACGTCATTCCGAGCACGCCCCGCCCTGCCTGAGGCCGCCGGGTATCCGGGTGATAGGATGTGGTTTACGAGGTTCCCATATGAAACGACTGTGCGCATTTCTGTTCCTCCTGGCTCTGCCCGCGGCCGCCCAGGAGTATAAGGTGGCGGTCATCGGGCTGGTTCACTCTCACGTCTGGGGCCACCTGAAGACCATGGCGGAGGGCAAGTACGCCCGGCTGGTGGGCATCGCCGAAACCAACCCCGAACTCGTCGCCGTGGCTAAAGAGCGCGGCGCCGCGGGCGCCGTGTTCTTCAGCGACTACAAGAAAATGCTCGACGAGACGCGGCCGGATTTCGTGTGGGCCTTCGTCGAAAACAACCGCCACCTGGAGATTGTCGAAGCCTGCGCGCCGCGTAAGATTCACGTGATGTTCGAGAAGCCCCTGGCAGCCACCTACAAGGAGGCGCTCGCCATCCGCCGGCTGGCCAACCAGCACGGCATCAAGGTGATGTGCAACTACCAGATGGCCTGGTGGCCCGCCAACTATGCCGCCAAGGCGCAGGCCGACGCGGGCGCGGTGGGCAAGGTCTGGCGGTTGCGCGGCATTGTGGGCCACGGCGGTCCCGGCAGCCAGGGCGCCGCCAGCAAGTACTTCTTCGAATGGCTCACAGACCCGGTGAAGAACGGCGCCGGCGCCCTGATGGACTTCGGCTGTTACAACGCGCTGTGGTCGCTCTGGTACCTGGGACGTCCCGAGAGTGTCTACGCCCAGGTGAACCACCTGCGTCCGGACCGCTTCCCCAAGGTGGAAGATCACTCCACCATGGTGCTGCACTACAAGAACGGCGTGGGGCTGTTTGAGGGAAGCTGGGACCTGCCGCGCGGTTTCCAGGACCTGGAGATCTTCGGCCTGGAAGGCAGTCTCTACATGCGCAACGGCAGCGTCGAACTGCGGAAAGGGCGCGGCCAGCCCCAGCCCGTGGCGCTGGAGCCGCTGCCCGCCGGAGATAATAACCCCATCGCCTACATGGTGCGGGCCATCCGGGAAAACCGGCCCATCGAAGGGATCACCGCGCTCGATATCAACGTCCAGGTGGTCGAGATCATCGAAGCCGCCAGGCAATCGGTCAGGACCGGCCGCGCCGTGCCGCTGCCGTTGAAGCAACGCTAATTACGACTCTACCCGCAGGTTGTTGGTCACCGAAAAGACGCCCGAAACGCCGTTGGCCTTGATGTTGGCCAGGTTGCGGTCCATTTCGGTGGCAACCACCCCTTCGAGCGTCACATCGCCGTTCTTCACGATGATGTGAATCGGCGGTACCGGCTGGAGCGCGTAGCGGTCCAGCCCCGGAGTGCCGAAGACGGCCCGGTAGACGGCTCTGCGGATGCGGTCGTCGTTCGGCGAGAGCGGCAGCACCTCGATATCGTTGATCACGCGCTCGACGCCTTCGACGTTGCGCACCACGTTTTCGGCGCTGCTCCTGAGGGTGGGCCGGACCACCTGGCCCACCAGCCGGACCGTATCGCCGTCCTCCACCCGGAACGCCAGGTTATCGAAGACACCGTAGTAGGGCAGCATGACCAGCTCATGCCGCACCTGGTTCTCCAGGCGGGTCAGGCCATAGGTGCCCTCATACCCGACAACACGGTCGGCGGAGGGAGTGGCTGCCGGCGCGGAGCGCGCGGCCGTGCCGCTGTCGCTGGCGCAGCCCGTTCCCAGGAGCAGTACCGCGGCCATCGGCAGCAGTGTACGTGTAAGTCCCATCGAGCCTCCTGTAGAAGCCGACGGGACGCCGGAATCAGTCGTTGCCGGCCGGGCCGGCCGCCGGCTCCGGTGCGGTGGCTTTGAGCACCGCCTCGGCCTCGATGGAGGTGAAGGATTCCACCTTCGCCGAGATGTTCATGGAGCAGAACTTCGGCCCGCACATGGAGCAGAAATGCGCGTCCTTGAACCCGTCGTCCGGGAGCGTCTCATCGTGCATGGCGCGCGCCGTCTCCGGATCCAGCGACAATTCGAACTGCCGGTTCCAATCGAAACGGTAGCGGGCGCGGGAGAGTTCGTCGTCGCGATCCCGGGCTCCCGGGCGGTGCCGCGCCACGTCGGCCGCATGGGCGGCGATCTTGTAGGCGATAATCCCGGCCCTCACATCCTCGCGGTTGGGCAGCCCCAGGTGCTCCTTGGGCGTCACGTAGCAGAGCATGGAGGCGCCGTACCAGCCGATCATGGCCGCCCCGATGGCCGAGGTGATGTGATCGTAGCCCGGAGCGATGTCGGTCACCAGCGGGCCGAGCGTGTAGAAGGGCGCCTCGTGGCACATCTCCATCTCCTTCTCCACCTGCATCTGGATCTGGTCCATGGGAATGTGCCCGGGGCCTTCGATCATGGTCTGGACGTCGTAGTTCCAGGCCACCCGCGTCAGCTCCCCCAGGGTCTTCAACTCGGCGAACTGCGCCTCGTCGCTCGCGTCGGCCAGCGACCCCGGGCGCAGCCCGTCGCCCAGCGAGAAGGTGACGTCGTACTTCTGAAAAATCTTGCAGATGTCCTCGAAACGCTCGTAGAGCATGTTCTGGCGGTGGTTCTTGACCATCCACTCGGCCAGAATCGAGCCGCCGCGGCTGACGACGCCGGTGATGCGCCGCGTAGTGAGCGGGATATACTGCACCAGCACGCCGGCGTGGATGGTCATATAATCCACGCCCTGTTCCGCCTGCTCGTGGATGACCTCCAGCATGAGATCGCCGGTGAGGTCTTCGACGCGCCGCACGCGCGTGAGCGCTTCATAAATCGGCACGGTGCCGATGGGCACCGGGGAGTTGCGGATGATCTCCTGCCGGATGCGCGGGATGTCGCCGCCGGTGGAGAGATCCATGACGGTGTCGGCTCCATACCTGATGGAGTCGTGCAGCTTGCCGAGCTCTTCGTCGATGTTAGAGGTGACCGCGGAGTTGCCTATGTTGGCGTTGATCTTGCAACGTGCTGCGATCCCGATGCCCATGGGCTCGAGGTTGCGGTGGTTGATATTGGCGGGAATGACCATGCGGCCCCGCGCCACTTCGGCACGCACCAGTTCGGGCTCGAGTCCCTCCCGCTCGGCCACGAACCGCATCTCTCCCGTGATGACGCCCTGCCGCGCATAGTACATCTGCGTGCGGACGGCGTCGTTTTTACGTTCCTCTACCCACTCTGTGCGCATTGTGCCTCCGAAATGCCGAAAGACCGGCGTGCTGAATACCAGGAAAGCTGGGTCTTGGTGTCTCGGAACTGGGCAGCCCGCGCCAAGACCCAAATCTTACTTTTTCTTTTTTTTGGGCTTCTTGGTTTCTTTCCTGGGACTGCGGTCTTTGGCCATTGTGTTCTCCCATATCGGATTATAACCGCTAACCGCGAAGAAACCCGCCACAGCGCACCAACTCATCGCGGGCGCGCCGCGGTAGCGCTCAAACGCGTTTGCCGATAGCGCCGGGACCGTACGGATGCAGGGCATCGCGGATCGCCAGGCCCACCACTTCGATACGCGCCAGATCCGCCGTGCCGATGCCGGCCTGTTCGGCCAGCAGCATGGCGTTATCGCCGCGCAGGAAGGGATCCGTGCCGCGAAGGGCGCGCGGGTTGTAGCCCATCACCGCGGTGCACACGGCATCCACCGTTACGGGATTTCTGCCCGCCAGCAGCAGCCCGGGCCGGATGGCGCTGACCCCGGGGTTCCAGACGCCTTCGCCGCCGCGGATCGATTCCACGCCGTCCACGATCGAGAGATCCACCGGGCGCGCGCCCACCAGGTCCACCACGATGCGCGGCACGCGATAACCGGGCTCGCGCGGCGAATCGGGCTCGATCTCCTGGGGTACCCCCTGGGGCGGTCTGCGCTTGCCGCTGTGGCAGACGGCGCCGCGCTCCTGCAGGGGATCCTCGTTGCCGCTCTCGCCCGCATCGCTGCCATAGAGCGAGCAGGGAGTATTGCCGAAGCTGTTCTTCAGCGCCATGGTGACGCCCGCAATCCAGTGGTGCTTCAGCTTCGAGATGGAGACGAATGTGTCGCAGTCCGCGAAGGAGTGGTTCAGTTCGAAGGCAGGGAAGACGTAACCTCCCCAGGGCACCTGCAAACGCACGTAGCGTTTGGCGCGGCCGAGGTTCTGTACGTTCTCCCACTCCACTTTGCAGCCCACGCTGTTGACAGCCGGGATGTCGATGCCGTAGCGGGCCCACAGTTCCATCTCCTGGCGCGCCGGGAAGAAGCTCTCGATGATGCGGATGCGGCGCGCGCCGGCGCGCGCGACCAGACGCGCCACGGCCAGCAGGGTAGCCGGTTCGGTGCGATACGGGAGTGCGGGATCCACCGGGAAGCGCTGGGGGTTCCCGGTGAGGTTCGGCTTGATGGCCACGGTTTTGTTCTTCACCAGCGGCCCTATGCCGCCGATCTGGTCGAACATGCGGGCGAGCGTCGCCTCCAGGTTCTCGTAGCTGCGGCTGCGTGCGATGGCGACGGGTGCGGTGGGGGCGGCTTTCGCGCCCCGCGCTGCGCCGGCGAATGCCGCGCCGGCCAGCAGTTCACGGCGCGTGATGTGCATCCCGACAGTTTACCGCGGCTTAGATGCGGTGGAAGGCCTTCAGGATTTCCCGCGTGGCGTACTGGAGCGCGATCGGCCGCCCGTGCGGGCAGCTCATGGGACAGTTCGTGGCGGCCAGCGTGCGCAGCAGCCATTCCATCCGGCTGCGGTCGAGCGGCGTGTTCACCTTGATGGCCGCGCGGCAGGCCAGAGAGGCCGCTATGCCGCGCCGCACGTCGTCGAGCGACCAGCCGCGCATCTCGCGCTCGGCGGTCTCGAGGATTTCAAACAGCACTTTTTCCAAGTCCGCCGCCGCCACCGCGGCGGGAGCGGCTTTCACCGCCACGGTTCGATTGCCGAAAGGCTCGGTTTCAAAGCCCACGGCGGCGAGTTCCTCCGCGAT
>JAWLGN010000373.1:0-4666 GCA_041685075.1 Bryobacteraceae bacterium | reverse complement strand
GTGGAGTTCTACGACTGCCAGGCGGATCCGCACCAGGTGCGCAACCTGGCGGGCGACCCGCAATACGCCGGCCTGGTCGCTAAGTTCGGCGCGCGGCTGGAGACCTGGAGGAAGGAGACAGGGGACCAGGGCGGGTCCGCGGAGTCTCCAGAGGAACTCGAGCAGGCGTGGGCGTCGGCAAGGGCGAGGGAAAAGAAGAAAAAGTAGCGCCGAGTCAGAAGGGGAAGTCGCGGACGGCGGTCTGGGTGGCCGTATTGCGCATATAGCGGCTGGGGTTGACCGGTGCGCCGCCGATGCGGACTTCGTAGTGCAGGTGCGGGGCGGTGGTGCGGCCCGTCATCCCCACCGCGCCGACGGTTTCTCCGCGGAGGACTTCCTGGCCGGGCAGAACGTTGATGTAGGCGAGGTGGGCGTAGTAGGTCTGGATGCCGCCGCCGTGATCGATGACCACCAGCTTGCCATAGCCACTGACGCGTTCGGCAAGCCGCACGATGCCGTCGGCGGTGGCGCGCACGGGCGTTCCCTGCGGCGCCCGAATGTCCACGCCGGTGTGATAGGCGCCCTCGCCGGAGAAGGGATCCATGCGGTGGCCGTAGGAACTCAGGAGCATGCCGTTGACCGGCCAGAGACTGGGCTGGGAGGCGTGGCGCGGGCTGCGGCCGATGCGCCCGTAGTTGCGCCGCAGGCTGGCGACGTTGCGCAGGTAGTTATACTCCTCGACGCTTTCGTAGAACGTGGGGATGAGGCGGCCTTCGGCGGAGATATCGGCGGGGCCTTCCAGCCGTTGCTTGATGCCGTAGGCGACCGAGACCTCGGTGGCGAACAGTTGCAGGCTGGCCATCTGGGTGTTGGTCTGGGTGACGACTTTCTGCAGATCCTGGTAACGGCCGCGGAGGGTATCTACTTCCTTGCGGAGGGAGTTGTAGTTGGCCACCTTCCAGGCCATGCGGGCATAGCTGGCCACGAAACCGGCCACCGAACAGACGCCCAGGAGCGCGAACAGCAGAATGGCGTAAACGAAAGACTGGGGGATATGGATGCGCCGCAGGCGGCCGTGGAGGGAATGCGCCAACACAACGATGAAGTAATCCTGCTGTTTCATAGTGTTCCAGGCGGCCGGGCCGGATGCCTTGGGGCCGGAAACGGCCTGTCCGCGGGACGACGTCGAGTGGCGGCCTCCAGCACTCTAACAGCTTGAGAGCTGCTGTGTCAAGCGTCACAAACGCAAAAATCGGCAGGAAGTTCTTGAAAATAAACAGCGGAGCAGGCGGGGTATGCTGGATGCATGGAGATCCGGATACTGGGCTGCGGGGAGGCGTTCGACGAACGGCTGCCCAATACCTCGCTACTGGTGACGTGGGGGGAAACGCTGCTGGCCGATTGCGGTTTCAGCGTGCCGCCGGAGGTATGGCGGGCGGCGCCGGACCCCAACTTGATCGACGCGGTCTATATCAGCCACGGGCACGCGGACCATTACTTCGGACTGCCCGCCCTGTTGACGCGCATGTGGGAGGACGGGCGCACGAAGCCCCTGATGGTGGTGAGCCAGAAGGAGGTGCTGGAGCGGATTCCGCAGCAGGTGGAGTTGGCGTATCCGGGGATTGCGGCGCGCCTGGGATACGTGCTGGAGTACCGGGAGGCAGCGCCGGGCGGGGAGGTGCGGATCGGCGGCGCGCGGCTGCGCTTTGCCGCCACCCGTCACGCCGTGCCCAACTGCGCGGTGCGGATCGACGCCGGGGGGCGCGGCGTGTGCTACAGCGGGGACGGCATGTTCACGGATGAGAGCCGGGCGCTGTACAGGGGCGCCGATCTGCTGTTCCACGAAGCTTACTCGTTCGAGCCCAGCGCGGTGCACGGCGATATCGAGGCGGTGGTCGCGATGGCGGCCGGGGAAGGGGTCAAAAAGCTGGGGCTGGTGCACGTGAAGCGCACGGTGCGGCGCGAAGCGGACCGCCTGACGGAGGTGGTGCGGCAGGGCGGCGAGCGAGTGTCGCTGCCGGAACCGGGGAGCCGGCTCAAGGTCTAGATCCGCATCAGGGGGAGCGCGGTGTCCGAGCGGCGGCGCCGGTTGGCGGCTACCAGCGGTGTGTTGAGGAACTCGATGAAGGGGGTCATGGCGCGGAAGTGCCGCACCAGCTCGGTGAAGAGGCGCGGGGTGGTGGCGAGGGCGGCGTCGAGCGTGGTGAAGAGGTAGCACTGGCGGTAGCGCAGCAGATCCGCGGCGGGGTGATCGGAGGGATAGCCCTTGGGGGTGCGGGTAAGGCGTTCGCCCTGGACCTCGCCGAAGAGCGTGCGGAGGCGCCGGGCGCGGGTGAGGGCGCGGAACTCCTGGTGGTGGAGGGCGAAGTGGCGGCGCATGGCGGCGAGGGTATCGGGCGGGGCCAGATAGATGCCGCCGCCGACTTCGATCTCTTTCGCGGAGACGCTGAAGTAGTAGCCTGCGCCGGCGTGCCTCGGCATGCCGCGGCGCCAGAAGGAGGCCGCCAGGTGGGTTTTGTAGGGCGACTTATCGGCGCTGAAGCGGACGTCGCGATAGAAGCGGTAGATGGCTTTGCGGGGATCGGTGACGCAGGCGGGATCGAACTCCACGAGGGCGGCGTTGAGCGCCTCGACCAGCTCGACCATGGGGCGCTGGACGGATTCGCGGTAGACCGCCTGGTGGGCCAGGAACCAGTCGCGGCGATTATTGCGGGCGAGACTGCGGAAGAAGGTGAGGGCCTGGGGCGGGAAGCCCGGAAATCCGGCGCGCATAGACGACCTCCACTATAATCGAAGTAGCATGCTCGCTGCGGAACAGACGCTGACGCGTCTGGCGGAAATCCCCAATGTAACGGTTTTGCAGGACGCCCCGCTGGCCCGGTATACGCGGTTCGGCATCGGCGGTCCGGCCGATATTTACGCCGAGGCCGCCGGGGAGGAGGCCTTTCTGCGGGCGGTGGAGACCGCGCGGGAGGCGGGCATCGCGTGCATGGTGATGGGCGCGGGCACCAACCTGATCGTCTCCGACTCGGGCGTCCGCGGAATGGTGCTGCGGCTGGTTTCGTGCGGGATGGAGGCCTCCGGCACTACGGTGCGGGCCGATGCCGGCGCGGTGTTGCAGGACCTGGTGGATTTCACCGTGGAGCGGGGACTGAAGGGCCTGGAGACGCTGGCGGGGATTCCGGGGTCGGTGGGGGCGGCCATCTACGGTAACGCGGGCGCCTACGGGCACGCCATCTCGGAAAGGGTGGCGCGAGTACGCTTCTTCGACGGCTCCGTGGTTCGGGAGTTGACGAATCCGGAGTGCGAGTTCGCTTACAGGGAGTCTGTGTTCAAGCGGCGGAAGGAGTGGACCGTGTTCTCCGTCACCCTGGAGATGGAACGCGGCGACGGGGAAGAGTTGCGGCGCCGGTCGGGAGAAATTCTGGATATTCGCAACCGGAAGTTTCCGGCGACCATGAAGTGCGCGGGGAGCATCTTCAAGAATCTGCTGGCGGCGGAGTTGCCGGCGGCGGCGGCCGAACGCGTGCCGCCCTCGGTGGTGCGGGAGGGCAAGGTGCCGGCGGCATGGTTCCTCGAGCAGGTGGGAGCCAAGGGATTGCGAGCGGGAGACATTCAGGTGGCGGATTACCACGCCAACCTGATCTATAACGCGGGCGCCGGCACGGCGGCCCAGTTGCGGAGCGTGATTGATGAGCTTAAAGCACGAGTTCGCAATGAGTTCGGGCTGGAATTGGAAGAAGAGGTTCAATATGTCGGCTTTACCGCGGGGAAATAGCAGGGCTCTGGCGCGATGCCGTGCCCGCTACACTTCCGCATAGTGGCGTTCTCCCAAAAAGCGGATTTCGAGCTGTGCAAAGGGCGGCTAAGTCCCAGGAATGGGCGATTTTAGGGCGTCCACGCAGTTCTAGAAAAGCTGGTACCAAACGTGCTTGGAAGGGGCAATTAGGGAAGAGGTGTCTCGCGTGGTGTAGCAGGGCCGGACATGCTGCAGGAACTCAAATTCCAGCTTTCGACCGCGATCCTGACGATCGTGACGATAGCGGCGGGCGTGTCGGCGGTCATCAACTTCCAGCAGCAGCACAAGTTCCGGCTCCCGGAGGACGGGGTGGTATGGGTGGACCGGGAGGCCGGGGTGGAGGCGCTCTACGTCAAACCCGATGGGCCGGGGGCCAAAGCGGGGCTGCGCGATGGCGACCGGCTGCTGAAGATCAACTCCCTGTCGATCACCCAGGCGATCGACGTGCCCCAAGTGCTGGTGGGGGTGGGGGCGTGGAACAAGACCGAGTACGTGCTCGAGCGGCGGGGCATCGAGTTCGACGCCACGGTCTACGTGGGGCAGACGCCGCCGGACCGGGCGATTCTCTATCAATACCTGCTGGGTGCGGCCTACCTGATGATTGGGCTGTTCGTTTATTTCCGGCGGGGCAGCGCGTATAAGGCGCGGCATTTTTACGTTTTCTGCCTGGTTTCCTTCATTTTTTATTCCTTCCACTACTCGGGCAAACTGAACGCTTTCGACCAGGTGATCTACTTCGGCAACGTGGCGGCGGGGCTGCTGGCGCCGACGATCTTCCTGCACCTGTGCATGACGTTCCCGGAGCCGAAGCCGTGGTTCCGGAGGCGGGCGGCGGCGGTGCCGCTCTACGTGCCGGCGGCGGCGTTTTTTGCCGTGTGGCTGGCGGTG